>JBMYXW010000173.1:0-6462 GCA_049608825.1 Chitinophagales bacterium | reverse complement strand
TTTGTATTTTTGTTTGGCTTCTATCAAATAACCCAAACGTACACCCAAACCTAATTTCCATGTTTTGTTGCTTTTGTTGGGATTCGTTCGAAGACGAAGCTCCAAAGGAATGACTACATGTGTGGTGCTGATTTTGTTTTTATTAACGGTCAAGCTTTCGTTAAAAGCGGTCATGGTCGTATTGACCACGTTTTCAAGCGTATCGTAGCCCAATTGTACATTGCTGAATACATTGGAGTTGGTAATTCCCAAGCCTGGCGCAACGCTGATATTCTTAGAGTTGGCAATTGGAATATCATAAGTATAGAAAAAATTGATGCCTCGGCTGTGCCACTTTTTTTCAACATCATTGGGTTGTGTATCCCAAATCCAGTTGTTGTGCACAAATTCCATTGTAATTCTATCTCGGGCTATATTCTTTGGTTTTTCGGTAGGTTCTACTTCGTCTTGAGCCATTAATGGCAAACTTATCCACGCACAAACAATGAACCAAAAGAGTTTTTTCATTATTACAGTAATTTAATTAAAAAGGTGAGGGCAAAGATATAATCTTTAAACTACTTCCTCCAACGTATGTTCAGCAAAAATAGCTGCCTCTGTAGAAAATCAAACTTTTGGAAGGGAAATGAAAAAACGAGTGCCTTTGTTTTCTTCGGATTCCATCCAAATAATGCCACCATGTTTGATAGCGATTTTTTGACAAAGTGCCAACCCAATGCCTGTACCTTCGTATTCTTGTCGGCGGTGAAGACGGTAAAAAATATTGAATACCTTTTTTTGAAATTCGGTGGGAATCCCAATGCCATTGTCAACTACTTCAATGATATATTGATTGGGGTCTTCGTGTGCAGAAATGGTAATATGAGGAGTTGTATCGCTTTTTTTGAATTTAATGGCGTTGCTGATGAGGTTTTGAAACAACTGCAATAATTGAGACCGATATCCTTCAATTGTAGGTAATTGACTTACTTCAATACGAGCATTTGTTTCTTGGATTTTCAATTGGAAGTTGTCCAAAACATCTCGCACTACTCGATTCAAATCTACAGAGTTGGTTCGGTGATTGTTGTCTAATAAAGTCGCATATTTGAGTAAATCCTCCAATAACTTATTCATTCTCTGAACTCCCGAAGATATATACTGCATAAATTCTTTGGTAGAATCATCTAACTGATTTTTCAAACGGTGTTCTAAAAGCGTAGTGTAGCTCCCAATCATTCTGAGAGGCTCCTTCAAGTCATGAGAAGCAGCATAGGTGAACTGTTGAAGTTCTTGATTGGCTCGCCTTAATAAGTCATTTTGATTCTCTATTTGATGTCTTTTTTCAAGCAACAAAGCTTGGTATTTGTTTTCTTTGGTAAGAACTTCTATTTCTTTTTGCTTTTGTTCAGTTTCATAAGCTATTTGAATATCAATGATTTGATAGTGTTTTTGTTCATCCAATAACTCATACTTCAATTCCATGTGCTTGTTTCGGAAAGCCAAAGCCACTTCAAAGTTTTTTAAACCAAGATGTGCATTGGAGAGTATGTCAAATATATCTGCTAAATGGTATTTATCCTTGTTCAGAATGCACAGTTTTTGCCCTGCTTCTCCATATAGAATGGTTTTTTCAAAATCTTTTTGTTCCAAGAATATTTCTGCCAGATTGATTAAATGTGCATGATAATCGGCAGATTCATACTTTATTTTGTCGTAATATTCTTGAGCTTCAAAGGCATACTTCAATGCTTGTTTGTGATTTTTTCGAGTATTGGCCAAATGACTTTTATTGACCAATGCAAAGGCAATTCGTTCATTGAAGTTGATTTGTGTTGCTAGTTCGAGGCAAAGACTGTAGTAGGTATCTGCCAAGTCTAATTCTCCTCTATTGAGGTACAAATCACCTAAGTTGACCAATAATGCTGTTTCATCCCGTTTGTCAAGAACGTCAATATAGTCCTTGTAAACGATTTCATAATGTTTTAGAGCTTCGTCATTATTGGAGAGAAAGGTATAAAGCGTACCCATGTTTCCATGACACTTGGCGATATTGCTTCGATATTGAATGGCTTGACTCTGCTTCAAAGCATCCATCAAGTATATCATACAGTTTTTATAATCGCCTGTACTACCATAAGTTACCGAAAGATTGATAAGTGCAACAACAATAGTTTCTTTGTCCTCCATTAGTTGAGCGAGAATCAAAAGTTGTTGGGCATATTCAGAAGCCTTCTGATATTGAAGAGTCGTAATGTACAAAGACGAAATGGAATGGAGGGATTGCATAAGCAATACTTTGTCATCTTTTTCATTGGCATATTGATGACATTCAAAAGCATAATCCAAGGCAGAATCAAAATTGCTTTGTAGCGCATACAAACCAATTAGATTCATATAGGTTTTGTATTTGCCTTGTTCATAGCCGAGTTTCTCACATATTTCCAAACTTTTTTCTACAAAATGATGTCCTTTATTCATATCCTGCTGGTTGATATAAATATGAGCAATCATATTGTAAATATCTGATTCTAAAAAAGAATATTTTATGTAGGGAAGTAACTTAGATGCTTTATCTACATACTCCAAAGCTGTTTGGGCATAGATTTTTTTGCCACTATATTGAGCTTTTTTTTGCCAAATGGTAGCCAACATAATGAAAGATTGCGCCAGCCATTCCTTGTTATTTGAGGCTTTTGCATTTTCGAGTATTTCTTCACAAAGTTCTAAAGCAGTAGTTAATTCACACTGTTTCAAGGCAGATTCTATCTTTTGAAAGGAAGTGTGTGTAAGTGTCGTCATTTGGGTTTAAGTCTTCGTAGCTAAAAGAAATAGATTCATTATAGAATGAGCTGGATTTCGTTTCTAAGCTTCAATAATACAAAGTTCTGATGGGATGAACAAAGAAATAAAAATAAGATTTCAAAATTTATACTCTGCATCTTACATTATCTTTACACAATTTGTATGCCTAAACTCAAAGGATACCAAAAAGTCATTGTGCTTTCAAAATAATACATCCTTAGGGCGCAACTAATTGGTGAGTAATGGAGTTCCTTAGTAATGCTGAATGAATAAATGTTGAATTTTGAATGAGTAAAAACACTCAAAATTAATATATTCCGAAGATGAAAATTATAATGTTATTTTTTCAGCGTTTTTTATAGCGTTTTGTTTTTAAAAATGTTTTCTTCTTCTATGAAAAAAATCATCCTCTTATTTGTCATTTTCCTACCAATAGCCTTGTTTTTTGATTCATGTCTTAAAGACGATGATGATATTCCCGAACCTACTCCTACGGATATTTTGATTGATTGGGACACAATAGAATACAGCCCAACGGGAAAGGAATTGGAGGGGCATATCTTAGTGCCGCCTATTCCGACAAATTCTGTAAATCCTCTCACCAAAGAAGGCGTACATTTAGGGCGAATGTTGTTTTACGATCCAATTTTGTCAGGCGATAGTACACAAGCCTGTGCGAGTTGTCACAACCAAGAGTTTGGGTTCACCGACAATGAAAAGACATTCAGTGAAGGAATTGATGGGATTGAAGGAAATCGCAACAGCATGGCTATCATTAATTTGGTATGGAAAGACCGTTTCTTTTGGGCTGGACGATCTGGAAGTTTAGAAGAACAAGCCTTAGAGCCTGTGCCAAATCCAATAGAAATGCACTTGGAATGGGGCGAAGCCATTGTGCGATTGATGCGAAATGTAGATTATCGAGTCGCATTTTACAAAGCTTTTGGCATCAAAACGATTCAAAAAGAAGATGTTGCAAATGCACTTGCTCAGTTTGAACGTACCTTGATAAGTATTGATGCACCTTATGACCAATATTACTTAGGACTCAACGATGACCTTTCAGAGGATGCCATTGAAGGAAGGGCTATTTTTTTTAGTGAAGTAGGAGATTGTTTTCACTGTCATGGAAATGATGTCAATAATTTGTTTGCAGTCAACTTATTTGCCAACGATGGATTAGATTCAGCCGAAGATTATTTAGGCTTGGCAGACAAAGGTTTGGGTTCTATTACGGGCAATGAAATAGACAATGGAATGTTTAGAGTACCTACATTGAGAAATATTGAATTGACTGCTCCTTACATGCACGATGGGCGTTTTCAGACCTTGGAGGAAGTTGTAGAACACTATGATTCGGGGATGAAATACTCTCCCAATTTGGATCCTAATTTTGCAGTTCGCTTCAAAAATGGGGTGTATCAAGGTTTAGGTTTAACCGAAAAAGAAAAACGACAACTGGTGACTTTTTTAGAGTCTTTGACAGATACGGCATTTATCAATAATCCCGATTTTTCGAGTCCATTTGAATAAGATTTTTAGAGGTGAAACCGTTTCACTTTGAGAAGCAAGAAGTCAGATGGTTTCTGTGTATTTCCTTATTTCTTACTTCAATCGCTTTTTAGTAAGCATTGAAGCCTTGCACTTTATTTTGCAAAACCTTGAAAACGGACACTTGACACCTATGGTACTGGTTATGCCAGATTAGGTCTTTCAACTTAGATGCAGAAAAACCAGTTCAAATTCCTTATTTTTGCAGCCAAATTTTTACAAACAAAAATGATTTTAAAAAAAAATATAAAATGAATATTAAGTGCATTCTTTTTTGGTGTCTCCTAATCACCACCCAATTTACTTTTGCAAATTTGAATGTAAATCAAGAAGACGACCCTATTTTATTTTCTTATGGCGATGAATCGGTCACAAAATCCGAATTTATTTATGTCTATGAAAAACACAATTCGCAAGACAAAAACCAATATAGCCAAGAGTCGATTGATGAATATTTACGTTTATATACCAACTTCAAATTGAAGGTAAAAGAAGCCGAAAATGTAGGTATAGATACACTCGAACACATCATGCCTCAATTGGATCAATATTACAAGCAATTGGCTCAGAGTTATTTGTATGACAAAGAGGTGAGCGCAAATTTGATAAGGGAAGCTTATTCTCGTATGACCAAAGAAGTGAAAACAAGTCATATCTTGATTAGAGTGAATCCCGATGCTTCGCCACAAGATACAGCTTTGGCATACAACAAATTGGCGAAGATTCGCAAGGAAATAAAGAGTGATGAAGATTTTGAAAAAAAGGCAATGATTCACTCCGAAGATCCTTCTGTGAAAGAGAACAAAGGAATGTTGGGATATATCACTGCTTTTCAAACGGTTTATCCTTTTGAATCTGCTGCTTATGAAACCCAAAAAGGAGAAGTGTCTGATATTATTCGTACTAAGTTTGGCTATCACCTCGTGAAAGTTCACGATATACGGGCTGCAAAAGGACGTGTATTGACAGCACACATCTTGGTGAAATCGAAAAAAATAGATACAGATGATAAAAAGAAAGCTGCAAAGGAAAAAATCAACCAATTGTACGAACAAATCAAGGGAGGTGGAGATTTTGCACAACGTGCCAAGCTGCAATCAGAAGACAAACAGACTTCAAATAAAGGCGGAGAACTTCCGTGGTTTGGAAGCGGGCGAATGTTGCCAGAATACGAAGATGTGGCTTTTAAATTGAAGAAAGAGGAGGTTTCTAAACCCTTCAAAACCCGTCTGGGGTGGCACATTGTCAAGTTGTTGGACAAAGAAGAAGTGGGAAGCTTTGAAGAGGAAGAAGCGAACATTAAGAAAAAAAGCAAAAGGGATGCACGCTCAAAGGTGTCTAAGCAGGTATTTGTGAAACGATTGCAGAGCGATTACAAATTCAAATCTAAGCCCAATAAAGTAGCTGTTTTCAAAGACAAAAAGCACGAAGATATAGCGAAAGGAAGGTGGAAAATGTCGAAAGCAGAAGGATTGTCGGATGTGATGTTTACAATGGAAATTCCTGATGAAGGAAAAGTAGAATACACCCAACAACATTTTGCTCGATTTATTGAGAAAAATCAATTGAAGGCTCGAAGCAAAACCCAGAATGCAACGGTTGATTTACTTTATACAAGATTTATCGAACAGAGTTTATTGCAGGTTGAAGAAAGCCGATTGAGTGAAAAATACCCTGAATTTAAGCGATTATTGAAGGAATTTAGAGATGGTACTTTGTTGTTTGAACTGACAGAACAGAAAGTTTGGAACAAGGCATTAGAAGATACCGTTGGATTGAAGGAGTTTTACAATGGTCACAAAGACAATTACAAATGGAAGGAGCGAGTAGATGCTGCTGTGGTAACGATTCAAGATCCTTCTTCTGCCAAGAAAATCGCTAAAATGATGAAGAAAATGAAAGGCGATTTCAAAACATTGGAAGCTACTTTTAATAAAAATGGTGCAGAAAAAGTATTGACAGTGAAAGAAGGCAAGTATGAAAGTGGACAAAACGAAATCAAACACAATCTCTTCATAAAGAGAATGATATTTATCAAAGGCCAAAGGCGTTCCTTCACGGGGAGGAAATCACGTTTAAGGAACAGAAACATCTCCTATTTCAGAAATATCATCTGGTTCAA
Organism: Chitinophagales bacterium; assembly: GCA_049608825.1. Classification (GTDB taxonomy): domain Bacteria; phylum Bacteroidota; class Bacteroidia; order Chitinophagales; family UBA2359; genus JAUHXA01. The sequence continues at coordinate 5 of JBMYXW010000173.1, read as the reverse complement.
CTCGA
>JBMYXW010000172.1:0-6469 GCA_049608825.1 Chitinophagales bacterium | reverse complement strand
CAGCAGGAACACCTATTTCATTCCTACAAAATCCTTCGCCTACTGCCGAAGAAGGTGGAAGCACCTGCGACAACAATTGGGATTTGGTCGCTTTCCCAACCGTAGGAACTGGCACTTGGACAGCCAACCCTGCTGTAGGAGTTACTTTCGGAGGCATCAATGATGCAAGCACAACCGTAACCACTACCAACGAAGGTGATTATACTTTCACTTGGACAGAAGACAACAATGGATGTATTGGTTCTGCTTCGGTAGCAGTAACATTCTCTGGAGGCATCACCGTAGATGCAGGTTCAGATGATGATATTTGCAGCGACCAATACGACCTAGAAGGAGATAACGGTGGTGTTGCAGGAACCTGGACAGCCGAACCTTCGGCAGGAGTAACATTTACAAACGACACCGATCCAACGACCCGTGTTGAAGTAGCAGATGCAGGCATTTACACTTTCACTTGGACAGCAGGCAATGGAGACGAATGTACGGCAAGCGATGCGGTGGAAATCACTTTTTACGACAGCATTGGAGCAGTCAATCGAGACCATATTTGTACAGACAATGAATTTGTCGTCACCTTTGAAATCACAGGAGGCGATGGCAATTACTTGGTCAATGGCAGTACAGATGGTCTGGTTGGCAATGTATATACAAGTGAGCCTTTTACAAGTGGAACAGAATACAATTTTACAATTACAGACGGAAGTCCTTGTTTCACCTTTGTTTTGATTGACGACTTTTTCTGCAATTGTACGACCAATGCAGGTATCTTGCCGCTTGAAACAATAGAAAGCTGTGGTTTTGATGCCACCGTTTCAGTGACTACAGCCAATCCAACTTTGGACAGCAACGATATTCTGGTCTATGTGCTACACGATGGCACGAGTCCATTGAATATTTTGATGAGCAATACCGACGGACAATTTGCCTTTGATGATGCCATTTTGGATTACGAAACGACTTACTTTATCACTGCTTTGGCAGGAAATGACGACAATGGTGATGGGCTTCCCGACTCCGAACATGCCTGTTACGAAACCTCCAATGACACACCAATTGTTTTCTATGGTCAGCCCACTGCAACGGTTACAGACGATTGTGGATTGACTCAAAGCCTTACGGCTTTGCTGCAAACAGATGTGGGAACGACTCCGTGGAACAGCACAGGCAATTGGACTTTCAGTACAACAGGTACAGGAAGTGTCAGCTTTGATGACGACACCAATCCTACAACAGATTTTACCGCCACCGAAGCAGGAGATTATACGTTCACTTGGACGGGACTAGGAGGTTGTTTAGCAGATGTTAGCACGACTCTTATCGAACCTTTGAGTGCTTCATGGACAGCCGAATGTTCGGCAGATTTGCTGACTTACACCATAACATTGACCATCGAAGGCGGAACAACGCCTTATATCGTAAACGATACCCCGATTGCAGGAACAGTTCATACCGAAACCTTCAATGCCGAAGATGGATTTTCTTTTGACATTGACGACAATGGCATTTGCGAAGCCATCAACATTTTAGGTACTTGGGATTGTAACTGCCCAAGCCCAGATTCTCCAAGTCCTATTGCAGCAGAAGTGACTTATTGTGAAGGCGAAACCGTGCCGAATTTGGAAGTAACCGACAATGGAGTGGATTCTTATTTCTGGTACAATGATCCAGGTGATGCGATTCCTATTTTTGAAGGAGCAGCATTTACGCCTCCAAGCGGTACGGCTACTTATTGGGTTCAAGCAGTTTCGGCAGCAGGTTGTGTGAGTAATTTTGTGTCCATTGATTTGGTCGAAAATCCAATGCCTAACAATCCTGTCGGAAATGATGAAACCTACTGTGAAGGAGATGCCTTACCTAATTTAATGGTGAACGACAATGGCATATCGGCTTATCTTTGGTACGCTGACACAACAGTAGTAAGCATTTTTACAGGGGCTATTTTCAGCCCTTCAATGGCAGGTTCTTATTGGGTACAAGCGGTTTCGATTGAAGGATGTGCGAGTGGTTTTACAGAAATTGCATTGATACAAAATTCTAATCCCGATAATCCTGTGGGAGAGAATCAAGTCTATTGTGCAGGAGAGGCAATTCCTGCTTTAACGGTCACAGACAATGGCACGGATTCTTATTTTTGGTATGCTGATACGACTGCTACTTTCATTGAAAATGGTGCAAGCTTTACCCCTTCAATGGCAGGTACTTATTGGGTACAAGCAGTTTCGGGTGATGGATGTGTGAGCGATTTTGTCGAGCTTGAATTGATAGAAAACGAAACGCCACCTGCTCCAATAGTAGAAGATGTGACGGTTTGTGAAGGTGTTTTATTGACCACTCCTATTGAAGCAACAACTGCTGGAGGCACGCTGAATTGGTCGGCAGATACAGGAGCTTTTGGTATGGGAACTTTTGACGGAAGTGGATTTGTGATTGGCACACACATCATTACACTTTTTGAAGAAAGCGCAGAAGGCTGTGAAGGTTCGTCTTCCAATTTTGTATTGACCGTAGAAGATTGCAACCAAGCTTGTCCAAGCATTACAAGTGAACCTACGACCAGTTTTGAAAATTGTGGTCAAGCAGAAAGAACACTTCAAATCACTCTCGATGACCCAGACAATACTTTGGAGCGCATCGAGTGGATATTGGACGGCACAGTAGTCGCAACAGATGTTACTTCAATAGATGTCAGCGAAGACCCAACGGGATGTGACCCAACTGTTTTGATATACACTGCCAATATTTATTGCAGCAATGCCCCAAATACTCCTATTTTGGCTGGAACATTTGACCTCACTTTTTATCCATTAGCGGATGCCACGATTACGGTATTAAATGGAGGCTGTACGGTTCAAGCAGTGCCTACTTGCCCCAATTTCAGCATCGTAGGAGACGATACGATTTCCACAACTACGGACGGTGACAATAGTACAGTTGTATTTACCGTCCAAAATGATGATACTACTTTGGGCGATAATTGTATGGCAACTGTCAATGCGAGTTTCAATTGTGTCATAACAGACTGCCCAACCATTGGAAGCATTGATGCAGGTACTTCCATTTGTGTTGGCGATGATATTTCGTTGAGCGCAACGGTCAATGACCCCAACGGCAAATTGGATAGAGTCGAATGGTTGGACGAATCGGGTGCGGTTATCAGTAATGATTTGGACTTTAGCCCTACTGAAACGGTCACAGGATGCGATGCACAAGTCTTCAACTATACTTTCCAAATTTACTGTGATGATGACCCCAATACACCTGTGGCAAGCAATACTTCAACTTGGACGGTTTACCCAGTTCCTGAAAACATTGTGGAAGTAGGTGGATGTAGTGTAGAAGTGACAGATGTAGATTGTGGAGGAACATTGGAGATTGTGTACTCCAATGATGGCGGCACGACTTGGTTGCCTTCGCCCAACAATCCACCTGTCAATGGTGAAATTTGGATGTGGGAAGCATCCGTAGTAGGTGCACCAGATGGCTGTCATTTGAGTGGTGAAGTAATCGCCCTTTGTGACTGTACACCTCCTCAAACACCAATTGCAGTATCGAGTCAATTGATAGAGATTTGTGAAGGTGAAGTGATTCCAACTTTTGAAGTGATGTTGGTGGATGGCGATTTTGCAGCTTGGTACGATGTGGCTACAGGTGGAGAAGCGATTGCTCAAGGAGTCACGTTTACACCTGTTGAAGCAGGTATTTATTATGCCGAAATTGGTAATAATGACGATGATTGTGTGAGCGAAAGAGTAGCCTTTGAATTGGTCATCAATCCATTGGAGGATGCGAGCTTTGCTTATGAAAATAGTTTATTCTGTTTGGGAGAAATTTCTATTCCTGTGCCTAATTTGGTGATTACTCCAGGAGGTACATTCTCTGCAACGAATGGATTGGTCATTGACCCAATTACGGGAGCATTTGATTTGAGTACCATTCTATCTCCCAACACTTTCACGATTACTTATACCACTACTGGAACGTGTAGCAGTACCCAAAGTATTGACATTGAAGTGAGCAATAATGAATTGGTCTTGGATGCAGGAGAAAATATTGAAGTGTGTGAAGGCGAAACGATTTCGCTCAATGCGACATTGCAGGGAACTGCAAACCTTCAATGGACGCTTAATGGAGCAGTTGTTGATTTCACAGACCCATTGAGTTTGATTAGTGATTTTATTGCGCCAGATACAGGTGAATTTATGCTCTACTTGACGGCTGCAAATGCTTGTGGTGAAAATGTTCAAGACTCCGTTCAGGTGAACATCACACCTTCTGTGTTCGTGGACATTGAAGGAAGCACCAATATTACAGAAGGAGAAAGCACTGTATTAGAAGCTATTAGTGATGATACTACCGATTTTATCTGGTTTTCAAATGCTGGTACAAGTACATTGAGTTGTACAGACTGCCCTAATCCAACTGCTAATCCTGTTGTCAATACGACTTATTTTGTAACTTCTAGCGACTTGTGTTCTGATACTGCCAGCATTACCATTCAGGTCAGAGATGTGCAAACTCTCGAAATAACAGTCGTAAATGCCTTCAGTCCAAATGGGGATGGGTTCAATGATGAGTTCCTTGTAGATGCAGACGGTGATTTGGTTGAGTTCAATATTATGATTTTCAATCGTTGGGGTGCAAAAGTATTTGAAAGCAACAGCATCAATAGTAGGTGGAATGGAATTTACAATGATGAAATCCAACCAATTGGCGTATATGCTTATGTTATTACCTACCAATTTGAAGGAGAACGTACTAAAACCGAGGCTGGAAACGTTACGATAATTAGATAAATTGGAGAAGATAAGCAAGAAGATAGATTTAGGAATCGGATACCTAAAAGGTATCCGATTCCTATCCACATAAAAAATCTCTCTTCTCGCATCCATCTTCTCTCATCTAAATTCTCATATTTCGATTTTTCATGAAAAGACTACTCCTATTTGTATCGTGCTTGTTTGTAACAGGTTCGACTGTTTTTGCCCAAGATTCCTATTGGCAGAAAGCTTACAGTTTTGTCTTTGGAAGTTGCCCAAATTACAGCGGTACTCCCTTTGATATTCACAAAAAATCTGGGAATGGACTGAATGCAACTTACTATAATGGATCAAGTTTTGACCACGAAGTAGTCAGAAGAACAGATCCAGAAGTGTATTTTTACTACAATGGTACAAGCCCTGCCGTAGAAGTAAACGTTCACCAATTTTCGGTGGTATGGACGGGATATTTATATGCACCCAAAAACAGTGAATATACCTTTACGGTGAAAGCAGACGATGGTATAAAACTATGGCTCAATGGCAACTCTATTATTGATGAATGGCATGGAAATGCGGCTCCTGCCTATACTGCAAAAGCCAAACTGACGGGTGGGGAAGCTTATGAAATTCGGATAGAATACTATCAAGCCAACAACGATGCAAAGGCAGAATTGTATTGGGAATACGAAGGGCAACAAAAACGGGTGATTCCACAAAAATACCTATTGACGAGTCTCGAAGAAGAACCCGAACCCATTGTATTATTGGGACCTTCTTTTTTGGCTCCTACGGCTCAAAAAAAATACCTTCCACCTACTGCTCCTCCTTCAATACCTGATTACGAAAACGTAGTAGCGGTGGCAAAAATACCCAAACCTTCAAATCCTTCCTACCAAAAACCGAAATCTAAGCCAAGTACAACTGTTTCGACACCAAAGTTTGAATCAAGTTCTACCATTTCAACGCCAACGCCGAAATCTAAACCTCAAAATACAACTACGATTCCTATTGGTTCTTATTCGAGTCCAGCCATTGTTGCACAAACAAACAAACCCGATTTGAGTTCGAGAATGGTTCAAACTACAAAACCTCCATTGACATCCAATAATACACCTTCTTCTGCTGCTGCCTCTACAAAAGAAGATATTCCTGCTATTTCGGGAGAACTAGACCACAAACAGGGGATTGCTATTGCAAAAGCAAGCACAAATCCCAATCCCTCTTTACTTCAATCAGCAATAGGTGGAAAGAAAGGCTACCAACCTGGTTTATCCAAAAAGCCTCGGAGAAGCGGACCAGTTGTTTTGAAAAATATCTTGTTTGACAAAGATAGATACCGCCTCAAACCTTCCTCTTATGATGAACTAAATGCTTTGGTCGATACACTTCAAAAGAATCAAGCTCTGAATGTTATCATTGCAGGGCATACCGATTTTGCAGGACAACCGATTCCAAATCAAAACTTGTCGGAGTCTCGTGCAAGAGCCGTAGCAGTATATCTCATTCGTCATGGAATCAACTCTATGCGTATCCAAACAAAAGGCTATGGGGGAACAAAACCTTTGTCTCGTGCGCCACTGGGAACGGAAGAAAGACGTAAGAATAAACGAGTAGAATATATTTTGATTGAAGAAGGAGCGAAGCCTTGAAAAATTCAAATTCAAAGTTCAAATGCAAATTCAAGCAATACTTTGTAAACGAGCAGATTA
>JBMYXW010000171.1:0-6490 GCA_049608825.1 Chitinophagales bacterium | reverse complement strand
TTTCGATTCCACCCGATTCAAAATCACTCATTTCATAAGCATCATATTTGAAGGTGTCGTCTGCATTGATGAGATTGAAGGCATTACCAGAACTCAAGTAAGTTCTCAATTCATTCAATTTTGTAAGTGCACCTGTATTGTCACCTGTGCGAGCCAAACATTCTGCCCAAATCAGCAAGTTTTCTTCATAAGTTACCAAAGGCATTGGAGTAGCTTGTGCATCAATACCATTTGCAGTTGCACCATCACCACTTACATACAAATAGTTTCTACGAGCAGATTCATCTGTTTTAGCATTGTTTCGGCTGTCTGTATTGGCAGGGTCAAGGATTTGTTGAAGGTAAGCATCTTCGCCCGTCATATCTCCTGCACGACTGCTGTTTACCAAATTAAAGAGCAAATTACTGTTCTCACTCACACTTCCAATAGGGTGATACTGAGTAGAATTGTCAGGGCTACTGACACCTTTGTCGACCACTCCCAATGCAGCATTGTAATCTCCAACCAGCATATAGTTACGAGCCTTCAAAGTATAAGCCGCTTCTGTCCACATCGTTTTGTCTCCGCCATTGAAAATATCTTCGTCACCCACTGAAGTAGTAGAATTACCTATTTTGGTAATACCTGCATCCAACAAAGATTGAACAGAGCCAAAAACAGTTGATTGACTGTCATAACTCGGTGTAGCAGATTCCAAGGTAGGATTGTCAGGAACTGCGCTGGAATAGGGAACTGCTCCCCAAAGCGAAGCCGCTGTTCCGAGTGCCATTGCCTCGTTCACATCAATTACTCCTTGAAGAGCATCCAATTCAGGAGAAAGGTTTCTGATTTTTTTGTTTTGCACCAAAATACCATTGTAGAAATGTTCCCAACTAGCATTGGAATCTCCGGGGGTAAAACTGTACAAATAAATGGTTTGTTGAACCAAGTTATTTCCAATCAAGGAACCCGTATAATAAGCAGCAGAACGCATCAAATGCCCTTTGTGTAATTGTGTATTTGCCAATAAAGTACCTTTGAGGAGTAAATCACCTGAAGGTACTTCTACCAATTGATTTGGATTTTCGTTTACATCCAAGAACTTTTCGCAAGAAAAGGAGGTGAATGCTAAAATTAGCAATAAGATTATATGTTTATATTTCATTGTATTTTATTTTTTTGAAGTTAAATTTTTGTGGTTACGAGTTACTAATACCGTGTGGCAGAAATTTCTTAACAGTATTCTATGACAAAAATCGTCAATTTACATCCCCTTAAACCTCCCTTCAAAAGGGGACTTGCCTCACTATCAGTGTATTCCCCCTTTGAAGGGGGCGAGGGGGATGTTACGTCAGTTTTGAAAAAGCCTTAAATTACTTATGTTCCACAGTACTAATAACTAATCACCAATGACTAATAGTTAATTCTCAGACCAAAAGTATAGGTACGTGCACCAGGATTGGTGAAATAATCCAAACCTTGTCCTTGCCCTACTCCAAACTGGTTGATTTCAGGGTCGTAGCCCTCTACATCTGTCCAAATCACCAAGTTTCGACCAGAAGCCGAGAACTCTATCGAACTCAAACCCGTTGCCTTTTTGAAGCCTTCAGATCGAAGTGTATAGCTCAACGCTACCTCTCTCAATCGAGTCCAACTACCATCTTGCACTGCAAATTCATTCAATTTACCGTCTCCAAAACCATGTAGTGTTCTGTAATAACTTTCGTCCAATAATACGTTTCCACCTCCAAAATTGTCAACATTACCTCTTACTACTGTTCCAGATGCAATTTCATCTCCATCGTAATTAATCAAGTTTTCTGAAAGTGTAATTTCATTACCCACAGCAGCATGTGTGCCAAAATAAGACAAGATAAACTGGGTTCTACTTGATACATCATTTCCTTGACTCGTTTCAAACAAAGTCGATAAAGTCCAATCTTTGTAAGCCAAATTGAAGCCCAAGCCGCCTCTCCAATCTGGATTTGGGTCACCTACTACTAAGTTACCTGTCAAATCCACTTGTGGGAAACCATTGTCATCCAAAGCCAAGCTACCATCATCGTTTCGCTGAGCCCCTTGTGTATAAAATACACCCATTGGATGCCCTTCAATGGCAACAGACTGTACGGAACTGCCTGAGGTAAAGTTTACTACACCACCGCCTTCAATGTGTGTTACCAAGTTTTTGTTTTTGCTGAAGTTTGCATTAACTCCTGCGGTAAAGTCTTGCGTTTTGATGAAATCGTAGCGAAGGTCTATTTCAATACCATTGTTTTCGATGGTTGCTCCATTTCCATAAATTTCAGAGAAACCCAAAGAAGGAGTCAAGGACATATCCAATAGTGCATCTTGGATTTCATTGGAGTAATAAGTCAAAGAAAGACCAACTCTGTTTTTATAGAATCGAAGGTCAATACCTGCTTCATATTCTGTTTTGACCTCTGGCTTCAATTTGGAGTTCCCTACACGTTCGTCCAACTGATAACCACCACCAAAATCTTCTAAAGTTATATTGTCGGAGAAAGTAGAGAAAGAACCTACTTCATAGACTGTCTGAGCACGGTGCGGCAAAGGCACATTACCTACTTGACCATACGCCAATCTCAATTTACCGAAATTGAACCAATCGGGCTTGTCAAAAGAAGAGGTGAAGTTCCAACCCAACTCAACAGAAGGGTAGAAAAATGGGTCGGCAAGAGTAGAGTGTTTTTCGTAAGCACCTCCAACAGTTAGGAACAATTGATTGGCATAATCAAAACTTCCTGTTCCATACAAGCGAATGTTTCTACGCAAGGTACGTCCAACTTCACTTGTAATGTTCTCTTTTTTGGAAACTTCTGATGGGTCTAACAATCCTCTGAAATTGGCGATAAAGTTATCTGATTCTTGGTAATTGCGCTTGCGATTGCGGTTGTTTACTCCAAAACCCAATACGACATTGCTACCAATGTTTTCTCCAATATCGAAAGTCAGATTCGCCAATAAATCAGCATTGTATTCTTGATTGACATACAATTCATCTCTCAACAAACCGTAACGACGAGCGGCTCCTGCAGTATAGTAAGGGAAAAAGTAAATTCGGTTGTCGTCATAAACATCTGCTCCACTTCTAAAAATCATACTGAATGCATCAGAGAAAGTGTAAGAAAGCTGTGCTGTTCCTACAAAACGGTTCACATTTGCAGTGTTTTCTTGCTCATTGATGGTCCAAAGCGGATTGTTGTAAATCGCATTGTCACTTTGCCCCAAATAACGACGGTAAGAACGGTGGCGATTTTGAGTGACTGCCCCTGAACTGCTGTGATAATCTCCAATGTAGTCTGTAATGTCAAAATCAGGAGAGGTTCTCAACAAGCCTAAGTAAAGTCCTGCTGTATTGGAGCTTTGTTGAATTCTGCTGGATTCTGATTTGACAAAATTCGCCTTCACATCTGCCGTCAATTTATCTGTCAAGTTTTGTTTGGTTGCCAGTGTTAGATTGGTTTTTGTGTAATTACTCTCTTTGATGATTCCATCTTGGTCTAAGTGAGAAGCACTTAGGTAGAAAGTTCCTCTATCGTTTCCTCCACTAATAGAGACTTTGATTATCAGTCGTCACTCCGTTTTGGAATACTGCATCAAAATTGCTGTCAGTGAAAACGTCTTGTGAGTTTTTGGTCGTAATTGGGTAAATGCGATTGCCCGTAGCAGACTGGAAGAACTGCCCCGATTCATTCACCTCATCTGCTCCACCTGCTCTTTCAGAAATTTTATCTCCCCATGAAAAGGCAGAAGTAGGACTGGGATTTCCGCCAGTTCCTTGCCCAAAGGAAGACTGCAGTGGATGTTTGATAAATATTTCGTTTATCGCCAGATTGGAGGAAAAATTCACATTCAATTTGCCTTTTTTCCCTCTCTTGGTTGTAATCACAATTGCGCCATTCATCGCTCTTGTACCATACAATGCACCCGCAGAAGCTCCTTTATAGACCTGAAAAGATTCAATATCTTCAGGATTCAAGTCATTCAGACGTGATTGTTGGGTCACACCTGCATCACTCTCACTACCATCTCCTCGCAGCCAGTCATTGTTGAACGGCACTCCATCCACAATGATAAGTGGCTGGTTGTCACCAGTAATGGTGTTTTGACCACGAATCTGAATGTTTGCTCCCGAACCAGGGTCACCCGAAGTTCCCGAAACCCGTACACCCGAAGCCTTACCACTGATACCATCAATGATTTTGTTCTCTCCTCTTTGGACGACATCATCTCCTGCAATTCTTGAATATGTCGAAGACATCTTATCTCTTTGCTCTTTGAAGCCCAAAGCCGTCACGACAAACTCACTCAATTGTTGCTCGTCTGTTTTCAAGACAATACTGATGTCATTAGAAGAACCAACGGCTCTCTCTTGATTTTCATAGCCCAAAAAAGAGAATACCAATATATCCCCTTGTTTTGTTTCAATGGAATACTTTCCATCAATGTCTGTTACTGTACCAGTTGTAGTACCCTTAATCACGATGTTCACCCCTGGCAGAGGTTGGTTGTCGGTTTCAGTAACCGTGCCAGTAATGGTCGTTTGTGCCATCAGACCTATATGTAAGGTCATCATACACAGAAAAATAGTAAATAATCTTTTCATACAATTATTATTTTAATGTGAGTTAAAATGTGTCATAAATTATTGAATTGGAGCTAAAAGTTTGAGCAATATATATATTCCTCTTCCACTACATCTGCAATGCAAAGTGTTAAGTTTCTATTTTTCAGGTGAAAATATAGGTTGCAACGAAAGGTTTCTGCTGCAATTGGTAGGAATTATTAGGCTATGGCAATTGGTCTTAGACTGTTAAAATTCCTAAAAATCTTTTAAAAAAACAATCTTTTGTTATTTTTTTACTCTATTGTATTTTTCTTCAATACTTGCCCCGCAAGCTTGCCTGTATATTTCCCTCCTTCAATGGTCAATTCTCCATTCACCCACAAATATTGAACGCCCTCCGAAAGCTCCGAAGGCTGCGAAAAATTGGCAATGGATTTGAAGTTTTTGGGGCTGAATACTACCACATCTGCATAGTATCCTTTTTGGAGCAAACCTCGTTTTACTATACCAAAAGTTGCGGCTACTTGTCCTGTGCATTTACGGATGTAGGACTCCATAGTGAGTAACTTTTTGAGCATTACATAATCTTGGAATTTCTTGGGGAAAGTGCCGAATTTTCGGGGATGTCCCTTTGTTCCGTCCGAACTGGTCATCACCCAATCTTGCTGCATAAAATTTTCGAGATCTTTGGGGTTCATATTGAAGGAAGCGATTCTCGCACCTCCATTTCGGGCAATGTCCAAAACCAATTGAATGGAATCTCTTTGCAGTTTTTCGGAAATTTCTTTGAGATTGAAGCCAATCATGGATTCGTCTTTGCAGTCGGCGGTAATCAAGATAGAGTTTGCCCCACCTCTTTTTCGTAGGTTTTCAATAATTTCTATGCGAATTTTGGGCAGCAATTTTGGGTCATTCAGTCGCTCTTGGTATTTTTCTTCCCCACCTTCCATGACCCAACGATTGATGAGTGCATTCTCCAAATGTGTTCCCGAAGCAATCCACGGATATTGGTCGGCGGTGATTTTGATGCCTCTTTTTTGAGCCGCTTCAATGAGTGCGATTACCTCTCCACTTTTGCCCCACACATCCACACCCAAAGCCTTGATGTGTGCAAAATGTATGGGAACACCTGCCTTTTCACCAATCTCAATCGTCTCTTTGACAGATTCAATTAAGCCAATATTGTAGGTGCTTTCGTCTCGGATATGGCTCTCGTACAATCCTCCAAAAGGAGCAGCTTCTTTCGCCAAAGCGATGACTTCCTCCGTTTCGGCATAAAAACCTGGCACATAATACAAACCCGTCGAAAAACCAAAAGCTCCCGTTTTCATCCCTTTTCGCACCAATGCTTTCATCTCCTCCAATTGAAGGGAATCGGGGGCAACATCTTTACTCTCCAAAACTGCTTCACGAATGGTATTGTGTCCCACCAAAAAAGCAGTATTCGTTCCAATTCCGTTTTTCAACAACAATTGTTCTTTTGCTGCAATATCAGTTGGACCACCTCCATCATTGCCGTTCATCACAGTCGTTACACCCTGTGTGAGGTAATTGAGATTGGAATTGTTGGAATCGCCTTGAAGGTCAGAAAGGGAGTGAGTATGTGGATCAATGAATCCTGGACTGACCACCATTCCTTTGGCTTCAATTGTTTGTTTGGCTTTTATATCGGAGTTATCCGCATTGCCAACAAAGACAATTTCATTTCCCTTCAATCCAATATCGCCTGTATAAGAGGTATTGCCTGTTCCATCTACGATTGTTCCTCCTTTGATGAGAGTGTCTATTTCTGTGGAAGAATTGGAGCAAGCATAGAGTAGGAATATTGAAAGAAACAGAGTAAAGTAAGTGGTTTTGTTCATTGTGAGGGTTTGTTTTTGAGGAATCGGATACCTTCAAGGTATCCGATTCCTATTTAAA
>JBMYXW010000170.1:0-6494 GCA_049608825.1 Chitinophagales bacterium | reverse complement strand
CAATCCACCGCCCCACTAATGCCCCAACATATCCTCCAACCGCACAGGCAAATGCTCCTCCACCCAAGCCATAAAATCACCCTTATAACCCGACAGTTTTTGAAGCTCCGACACCCGTTCATTCAGTTCTTGCAGTTTATCCTCCGAAAGAGGCGCAGACTGAACCACCTTTTCTGCAATCCCTTCCACCACTTCAGCCGTATCCAAAGCACGAGTCTCAAAAGCATCCTCATAAACTGCCGCATCAGGTTCATCATTGAAGTGTGTGTCAATCCATTCTTGGGTCACGATTTGACTGTGTTTCATAGATTCCTTGATGTTTCCACGTCCCGTCACCGTATTTCCCACCGCAAAAACGTTGTCGTAGCCCTCCAACTGACAACCATTTTCTTTATTGATATTGAAGACCTGACCACTTGCAGGAATCCCTTTTATCATTTCGGGAATACTGCCAATAGAAGAAATGATTTGTGCAGCTCGAACAGAAGTTTCAGAACCTTCAATCGCTTTCACACGCCCATCCACCAATTCCGTTTGTTGAAAAACCAAACCTACCAAACGCCCATTTTCCACAATTTTATCGACAGGCGTGTGTAAAGGTTTGACGTTGAAGAGGTATTTTCTTTGATAGTTGTTGAGGATTTTTTCTTGCACCATTTTGACCTTCGCCATCTTTTCGGGCGTGTCCGCTTGTGTGGGCGAAAGCGGCATGTCTTTGATTCGGCGGCGGTAATAAAGTGTTGCGCCCTTCAATCCCAAATCCTCCAAAGTATAGCCCAATCCATCTAGAACTTTCGCAATACTTCTATCCAACTGAAACATATTGAATTCATGCCCTCTTTCCTTCAATACTCGCTGAACCGTCAATATCATCAAGACCTTCAAAACATCCAAAGAAGCCAATCCGCCTCCCACTACGATAGAGTTGTCCAATGCCTCAAACTGTGGCTCTTTGTAAGCGGGTTCGTGAAAATGGTTGAACCAATAAATGTATGAGTTTTGGTAAATCAAACCTTTGTCCACATAATCGTTGATTCCTTCAATCGGCAAGGGTCTATCTCGCCAAGCTCCAATCGCCAAAATCACCGCACTGAATCCCCAACTCACCAAGTCGTCAAAACTCACCTCTCGCCCCAATCGAATGTGCGGCACAAAACGCACCAACTCATGACTCAACTTCTCGTTGATTCTCCCCTCCTCTTTGTCCCGAAGTTTGTGGTGCCATTTGGGGAGTCCATCTTCAATTTTGCCGTAGGGCAAAGTGTTTTGGTCAAAAACGACACAGGGAATATTGCGTTGGGTGAATTGGTGAGCAGCTTCTGCTCCCGATACAGCTCCTCCGAAAATGGCGACTAAGTGTTTGTGATTGGACATGTTGTTTGTAGTTTTTTGACAATAAATCATTTAGGGATTGAAGCGAAACGGTAGCTTATGAAGTCCGTTAGGGCTTGAATATTTGTAGCAAAATGGAAAAAATAATTATAGAACTCCATCGGAGTTCAACCTAAATTCAATCCGCAAAGTGTTACCTTTTATCTAATCAAATTTAGGCTTTAAACGAAAGAGTAAAGAGATAAGACTTTACTCTCTCACTTCCCACTTCTCACTTCTCACTTCCTACCTCTTAGCATGATAATAAATCACCGAACAGTTCTCTTTCTGAAAAACCTGCTGTGCGACTCTCTGAATATCACGAGCTTCAATAGCATTGTATCGGTGAAGTTCCGTGTTGATTTCGTTCACATTACCCATCAACTCAAAATAAGCTAGGTGATAAGCTTTGTTGGAGTTACTGGCTTCCGAAAACACGATGGCAGACTCCATCTTGTTTTTCACCTTGTTCAGTTCATGCTCCTCCAAGCTGTCAAACTTCAATTTTTCCAACTCTTCCCAAACCGCTTCCTCTGCCATTGCAGTTGTAAAACCTTTGTTCAACTTGCCATAGATGAAAAACAAACCATTGTCAAAATCTTCTGTGATATAAGCACTTAGATTGCTAAAAATTTGCTTTTCCTTAATCAATCGGTTGTACAAACGAGAAGAATGACCGCTCGACAATATTTCCGCAATGGTATCAGTTGCAGGATAATCCTCATCGTATCTATTGCAGGTGTGAAACGCCATGTACAGCGCATCCAAAGGCACATCAGATTCAACTGTCAAACTTCGGAAGGCATTTTGAGGAGGTTCGACAGTCAATTGTCGGGTATAACCTTTTCCGCTCGGAATATTTGCAAACCATTTTTCGGCAAGTGCTTTTACCTCATCCGCTTTTACACCTCCTGCCACCGTCATAATCGCCCGATTTGGGCGGTAATGTTGGTAAAAAAAATGCTCGATATCCGTAAGTCTTACATCTTGGATTTGTTTCAGAGATTTGCCGATGACGGGCCATTGATAAGGGTGTGATTGATAGCACAATGCCCGCAATTTGTGCCATACATCACCATAAGGTTGGTTGATATAATTTTCCTTAAATTCTTCACAAACCACCCCTTGTTGTACTTCCAAAGATTTCTGATTGAAGTCCAATTGTAGCATCCTATCTGATTCCAACCAAAAAGCAGTTTCAAGATTATGGGCAGGTAATACATCGTAATAATTCGTTGTATCACTTCCCGTAAAAGCATTGCTTTCACCGCCTGCTCTGTAGAGTGGGCTGTCAAAATCTGGAATGTTTTTTGAGCCGCTAAACATCAGATGTTCAAACAAATGCGCCATTCCCGTCTTGTCAGGTTGTTCATCTCTTGCCCCTACATCGTACATGATATTGACGACTGCCAAAGGAGTGCTTGCGTCTTCGTGTACAATCACTCGCAACCCATTGTCCAAACAGAATCTTTTGTATTCGACCATTTATTTTTTTGTTTCTTAAATTGAATCAAAACAAAAATACAAATAGCTTATAGACTTTTGAAGTTTTCTTTCTAAAAAGGAATGGGTTTTTTTCCAAGTATTTCAATTAGATTTTGAGTGAAGGAGTAAATACCGTGGAACACAAGTGTATTTATAATACAGCAGCAGAGCTGCGTCCCTATTTGTAGAAAACATATTTAAGAAAGTGAACACAAGGGGCATCGCCCCGACACCATAGAAGTCTTTCAAAATAAAAAACGACCAGTCGAATAAAGACTGGTCGTTCAAAAAAAAATAAGTTGGAGTCGTAAAAGGTAGCAATTACAAATTTATGAGGGCAATACTTCAATTGGTGTAAGTCTTTATTTTGAATTTGTACTTTGAGGTTGCATTTGATTTTTTCAAAGTTTAATAGGTCGATTGAAGGTTGTGGTTGTGCCAGAAGCAAAGTTTTGTATTTGGTCTATCAATGTTTTTGAACTCATCCCATTTTTGTTTTCAGGAGTAGAAAAAGTCAATGCTTTTCTTGCTACGTTTTCCGCTTTTTTGAAGTGCCTCATTTCAAACAAGATATGGGCATAAGTGTCATAAAAAGCATAATTTCTTTCTTGTATTAGAGCAGTTTCCATCCATTTTTTTGCCACTTTAAGGTCTTCCTCTTCTTCTGAATAGGTCAAGATATCCTTCGCTTTTTCTTGTAAAAACTGGGGATGTCTTACTTCGTGTTTTTGTATATAAGATTTTACGACCAAAAGATACTCTTTCCAAGAAGATGTATCCTTGTAAAAACGAGACTCCACTAAAAAAATCATTCTTTCTTCGTCCACCAAATTGACTTTACGAATCATTTGCTTCACAACTTTGAATAATTTTTCGCTCTTAACTTTAACTGCTTTCTCTACATTCGACAAAGCTGCTGATTTGATGCGATTCACAATATGGGCATAACCATATTTTGCTTCAAACACATTTCTATGCCGAAGCAAAACATCCATTGCATCGGTCTCTAGGTCATCAGAAAATTCGTAGATGAAAAGAATATTCTTTGGTTCGTTGAGTTTTCCTTTCTTTAACTGAGCTATATAAATATTCACTACTTCTACATAGTTTTCTTTTTGTTTTTTGAGTTCATAAGCATAATCATACAAAAAATTGGGGCTTTGAAGCCCTCTCCTGTATTGCTCTTTCATTACCTCCAAAGCCGTTTTGGGTTCAAAATTAGATTTAACGACTTTCTCTCCCAATGTCGGCGATTCTATTTTATCTTTGCCACCCAGATCTTGATAAATCATCTTTGCAGACACAGTATTGACAACTATGATAAGTAAGAAAATACTCAATAATAATCTTATATTAATTCGGAAATAAAACATTGTTGTTAATGATATTTAATCTTTTTTCGAAATCATTAAATGGGTAGTTTAAATCTTGAGCGAATGAAATTTTAAGTACAATATCCTTCAAACACACATAAATAGTATTTGTTATAAAGCACTTGTACTTTAAAAATGAATTGGGGGGAAATATGGTGGGACTTAGAATTACTCGCAAGTTATTTATTTCAAATATAAAATACAATTTTTTTTACCTAAAAACGAATCTTTTTTTCATTTTTTTCGTAAAGATTCGGTTTTATAACATAAATCACAACCAATGTATGAAGTTCAAAAGCCAATGTTAAGACTTTTTCGATACTTAAATTCTTATTATAAAGGACTTAGCTTTTCCGTTTTTTCAAGTGTTACCAACAAAATATTTGACCTCTTGCCTCCTCTGATGGTTGGTTGGATTATAGATACGGTCAGTGGAAATACGCCTCAATGGTTGAGTTCGGTGATGGGGATTTCCGAAACTTGGTCTGCTGCCATTTTTTTAAGCATTTTAATTGTAGTCGTTTTTGGAATGGAAAGCCTCTTTCAATGGATGTACCAACATGGGTTCATGACCCTTGCCCAAAAAGTACAACACGACCTTCGATTGGATGCCTATAATCAACTTCAAAGCAGAGAAATCGCCTATTTTGAAGAAAACAGAACGGGTAATCTCATGGCAATGCTTAATGACGACATCAATCAATTGGAGCGTTTTCTGAACAGCAGCTTCAACGAAATTATCCAATTGACCACTCTCTTTATTTTTGGTTCTTTTTTCTTGTTCAGCGTTTCTTGGGAATTGGCATTGATAGGTATGATTCCAATTCCGTTCATGTTTTTGGGAAGCATGTATTACCAACGTAAAATTGCGCCCTATTATCGAGATGTCCGAGCAGCCGTTGGAGATTTGAGCAACCGTTTGGAAAACAATATTTCGGGAATTTCGGTCATCAAAAGTTTTACTGCCGAAAAATTTGAATCCAAAAGAGTCGAAGAAGTATCTGCGAATTACAAGCAGGCTAACTTCAATGCCATCAAATACAGCTCCTTGTATGTTCCATTGATTCGAATGCTCATTGCATTGGGTTTTGGAGCCTGTATGCTTTTGGGAGCTTATTGGATTATTCATGATACAGGAAAATTGACTTTGGGAGGTCTGACCTTTTTTGCCATGATGATTCAACGCATGTTGTGGCCGATTACCTATTTGGGAAAAGTGTTCGACGAGTTTGAACGTGCTTCTGCAAGCGCACGCCGGGTTTTTGGATTGATGGATGCACCCAATGTAATCCAAAATCCAACTACTCCCCTCCCCTTTCAACAAACCGATGGACACATTCATCTCCAAAATGTTCACTTCAATTATAACAAAGAAAGAGGCATTTTGAAGGGCATTGATTTTGAAGCAAAATCGGGGCAGATTATTGGTATTGCAGGGCCTACGGGTGCAGGCAAAACTACTTTTATCAAGCTTTTGCTTCGGCTGTATGACGTGAACAAAGGCAGTATTTTGATTGACGGAAAAGACATTCGGCAGGTCAATATTCAAGACCTACGGCGACAAATTGCTTTGGTGAGTCAAGAGGTCTATCTTTTTCACGGAACGATTGCGGAAAATATCGCTTACAGTCTCGAAAATATTTCTCAATCAGACATTGAAGGGGCTGCTCAAAAAGCACAATTACACGATTTTGTGAAAGCTTTGCCCCAAGGCTATGATTCTATTATTGGAGAACGGGGCATCAAATTGTCGGGCGGTCAACGGCAGCGTTTGAGTATTGCAAGAGCAATATTGAAGAATGCACCTATTTTGATTTTGGACGAAGCCACAAGTTCGGTCGATACCGAAACGGAACGAGCGATTCAAGAAAATCTCCGCCAATTGACGGTCGGAAAAACGGCTCTCATCATCGCCCATCGTCTTTCTACGATTCGCCATGCCGACCAAATTATTGTCTTGAAGGACGGACAGATTGAAGAAAAGGGAAGGCATGAGGATTTGGTATCGAAGGGTGGAATTTATGCGGATTTGTGGAAGGTGCAGATTGGAGAACTTGGGTAAAGTTTTACAACAAAATTTTACTAATCTATGTTAGAATAAAAAGATAACCTCAAACAAGTTGCCTATGAAAGATACTGAAATATTTGCACAAGAAGATACTGCTATTCAACAGGATGTTTTTGAAACAGTTCCTATCTCTACTTCAATAAAATTGGAGGTAGAAAAAGAAGAATTACGCTTGATATTGAAGTCATTGGCGGAAC
>JBMYXW010000169.1:6310-6527 GCA_049608825.1 Chitinophagales bacterium | reverse complement strand
GAAAAAATATTTTTCTGAAATAGAAGTACGAGATTATTCAGGTAAATTAATGATACTTCATAGTAATTCTGACCAACCTGCAGTCATTACCCAAGAAGGTAATCATAAAACATTTAATGATTCTACTGATAGTACTAAGCCTACAACAAACAAGGAAGAGTCTAATCTACCTCCTGCTGACGAAGTAGATGATGATTTGCCTTTTTAGAAAAATGCA
>JBMYXW010000169.1:0-6300 GCA_049608825.1 Chitinophagales bacterium | reverse complement strand
TCAAAAAGCGAGAAACCTCATTGGTTGCTCGCTTTTTGTATTTGCAGTTCTTTTCACTCAAAAGAAAGATTTGCAAAAGAGGTTTAAATAACCTAAATTTACTACCTACAATTTTGTATTTAACAAATATATTGAAGTACTCACTTCAATGCTATTTTTTCACAAAAACACAGTATCTTGGAAAGCAATCCTGACGGGGGAGACGACTATTACCTGAGTCTTTTGACAACTGATTCTTATTCTTCTATGGCTTTCATTATCAATTCCGACCTCGATTGGTGGGGCATTGTTTTAGGAGTCCTGGTTATATTCTTACTTATTTTAGGCTCTGCTTTGGTTTCTGGTTCTGAAGTAGCGTTTTTCTCCATCACCCCCAATCAAAAAAAACAACTGAGACGTAGCAAAACAAAAGTGGGTAACTACATCCTACAATTGTTGGAACAGCCTCGTTATTTATTAGCCACCATACTGATAGCCAACAATCTCTTCAATATTGGCATTGTCATCAGCACTTTTTTTGTAACCCGCACTATTTTCACGTTTACAGAATCCTCTTATATTTTTCTAAATCTGGGGTTATTTGACCTCAAACTCAATCCCGAAATTCTCATCAATGTAGTAGGTGTGACCTTCATTTTGGTGCTTTTTGGAGAGGTGATGCCCAAGGTCTATGCCCAACGCTACAATGTGCGTTTGGCGACTGTTACGGCTTATCCCCTGTCTGTACTTCGCTGGACATTGGGTCCTGTAAGCAAGTCCTTGATTGTCTCAACAAGCTTTTTGGAGCGCAAACTGGACGAGAAAACGTCTAAGAATGTGGATATGCAGGAAATCAACGAAATGATTGACATTGTAGCGGGTGAACAAGTAACAGAGAAGGATTTTCAGATGTTGAAGGGCATTGTCAAGTTCGGCGACATTGAAGTGAGCAAAATCATGCACAACCGCATGGAAGTTTTTGCATTGGATTATTCCACGCCTTTTGACGAATTATTGAAGGAAATAAAAGAAAAAAACTATTCAAGAGTCCCTGTTTACGATGAGCATTTGGATGAAATAAAAGGCATTCTCTACGTCAAAGATTTATTAGCGCATACGGATAAACTAGCGGATTTTGAATGGCACAAGCTCTTGAAAAAACCGTTTTTCGTTCCCGAAAACAAAAAGATTTACAAACTCCTCAAAGAAATGCAGCGTAAGAAAATGCACTTGGCAATGATTGTGGATGAATATGGTGGCACATCGGGTTTGGTGACATTGGAGGACATCATTGAAGAGATTTTAGGTGAAATAGAAGACGAGACTTCAACCGTAGCGAAGAAGGAAGACCAGCGAGTTTACAGCGAGAAGATAGACCGCAACAACTACGTTTTTGAAGGCAAAATCATGCTTCACGATGCCTGCAAATTTATGCGAATTGATACCCAAACCTTTGAAGGAGTAGAGGGTGATTTTGATTCTTTGGGTGGTTTGTTGCTTGAATTAGAAGGGCGTTTTGTGCAGGAAGGTGAGAGAATTGATTATAAAATTTTCTCTTTTACTGTTCTTTCGGCACAGGACAATTTGATTGATCGAGTGAAGGTGGCGATTAGGAGAGGGAGTTCAGCACAATAATTATTAAAATTTTATGATTCTCTAAAAAAATGATAAAATTTTCAACGATTATTCACAGCTTTAAACACTTGGCTCTATTTCTAATACTTTGTCAAGTAACGATTTACGCCCAGCTCCCAACTCTTGGTGGTGGCGGAGGAGGAGGCGGTTTAGGCAATATCGGTAAAGGTGGTGGAATAGGTAGTGGTGGTGGAACTTCCCGACCTATTTTGGAAAAAGACACCCTTAATATTGACGGTCGCTACGATACAATTTTATTTTCGACCAACCGATATACGCTTCAATTAGAGAAAATCGACACCAATATTACGGATATGAATCGCTATCATCCTGCCCTGCAATACGGTGAATTTCCTTATGCTCATTTGGGAAATACAGGACAAGCCCATCAGCCATTGATATTTGAATACCAACGACAAATAGGCTTTCAATTGGGACTAAGGCAATTCAATGCCTACTCCTTGAAGCCCGAAGAAATACCTTATTATAGTTCTCCTTACCCCTATTCTCAAATCAAATACACGATTGGACCAGAAGAAGAGCAAAATTTTGGAATCGACTTCGCCCTACACCTCGCCAAAACCTTGAACCTATTTTTGCGCTATCAAAGTAGCAATGCACCTGGTATCTATCAGCGTCAAAGAGCCGTTCACCGCAATTTTGCAGGAAGTGTGTGGTACCAACATCCCAAACAACGCTACCAAGTCATTGCCCATTATCTTTCCAACAATGGCACCATTCAACAAAATGGCGGAGTCGTAGAAGATACAACGATTACAAAATTGAACGAAGACAAACTATTGTTGCCCATCCGTTTATCGGCTGCCGAAAACAAAATCAATGAACGGAACATTTTTGTCCAACAAACGATGGATTTTGGAAGAAGAGTGAAGCGAAAGGTAGCTATTGACACCACTTCAATCAGTCGGATTCCAAAAAACATTTTTATAGACAGTTCGGGAGTAGCACCTCCAAAACGACCTCTAATAAAACCTCAACAAAATCCGCCAAAAATACTTAACCAAGATAGCACCATTGTTTCCTTACCAAGAGACACAATTCCCGATAGTATTGCAGTTTCGTCTCCTCCCAATGCACGTCAAGACAGTACATTGCGATTGGTTCGTACCCCCAAAAAGAAAACGAAAGTGGTCGAAACTTTTGTTCCAAGAGGAAGAGTAGGTTACGCTCTAACCTTGAAGAATAATTCCTACCTCTACGACGACCAACAAAGTTCTGATAATGCGGCTATCTACTACAATGATTTTTACTTAGGCGATTCAACAGACATCGAAAATCGCCCTGCCTTGCTAAACAATCCTCTTTCCCAAAAAACCATTCAAAATGAGGTCTTTTTGATGTGGATAGGTGACAAACAAAAGGGAACAACCAATATCATTCGCAATGCAAGAATTGGGTTATTGTATCAAAATACCCAACTAACCCAAGCCTATAGAATTGGCGATTCTACTACTTCCGAAACGATAACCGGCATAGACACAACTTATCGATTTAATACTGGATTGCTCAATTTTCAGGTAGAAAATGATGTCCAAAAAAGCAATCGACGATTCAATTATTTGCTAAAAGCCCAATATGCCTTGTTTGGTTTCAATTCAGGGGACTTCAATGCCTCTGCAAGTATTAATTATCCAATTTCACCTCAATTGGGTAGTTTGCGATTGAAGGGAAGCATCAAAAACCTAAGCCCAGACTTTGTTCAAAATCGATGGTTTGGACACTACTTCAATTGGGACAACGACTTCAAAAAAACGCAAAGTTTGCAGATTGAAGTCACTTACGAACTGCCAAAACTGGATTTGGAATTGAGCGCACGAACCCAAGTTTTTGACCAATTAATTGTATGGAATACCCTTTCTCAACCCACACAATTGTCGTCTGAACTGAGTGTGAGTCAATTTATTTTGAAGAAAGGATTTCGCTTCTTGCGAAAGTTTCACTTTGACCACACTTCCATTGTTCAGCTTTCGAGCAGCAATTTCATCAATTTGCCTACTTATTGGACTTTCAATAGTTTGTACTATCAAGGATATTTATTCAAAGGCGCAGCATTTGCCAAAGTTGGTTTGGACGTGCATTATTATACCAATTACTTTGCCAATGGCTACAATCCTGCAACGGGACAGTTTTACCTTCAAAATCAACAAAAATTGGAATTTTATCCTGTGGTAGATGCCTATATCAATGTAAAAATCCAACGAGTTCGACTATTTTTAGCGATGCAACACCTCAATCAAGGATTAATACCAGGCTTCGACAATGGATATTTTGAAGCAGTACATCACCCAATGCAAGACAGAGCTTTAAAATTTGGAGTTCGATGGATGTTTTTTGATTGATTATGTCAAAAAAAACCACTATATTGCTACTCCTTTGGATTTTGGACAAAAGAAACGATAACAAAGAGGTGATATACAATTATTTAGTAAGCAATGTAGCTAACTTTTTAATAAAAAATCTCACTTCCCACATCCCTCTTCTTTCCTCCAAAACCTATAATTCCTAAACACTAAAAATTTTAATATCATGAGTGATGGCACACAATATTTCGCAATTGTGGAAGACTGTATCAAAAAATTGGGTATAGACCCAGCGACAACAAAAGGTCAAAAAGATGGACAGTGGAACTTGACAAAAGGTTCGGTGAAAGTATATATCGACATAATGTACATCGAAAGAGAAAAGCGACATTACTTCCAAGTTTTGACTCCTGTTATGCAGCTCCCTTCTTCCAATACAGATAACTTGACATTGGAACTCCTACAAATCAACCATCAATTGTATGGGGCAGCCTTTACAGTTTACAACCGACATGTCTGCGTCAAAGCGATTCGAGAATGTGACGGTTTGGATGTCAATGAAGCCTTTGCAGCAATTACTCGAGTGGGTAATTATGGCGACCATTATGATGATATTTTGAAGAAAAAATATCCGAATAATCGTCCAATTGGTTTTAGAGCAGGGTAGTTTTAAATTGTTATATGGTTACATGGCTGAATGGCTATATTGATTTACTGTTCAGTTATTGATTTTTGTATTAGGCTTTTGAAGTTTTCGTATAAAAACACAAAACTTCAAAAGTCTTTTTTATTTTCCAATCACCAAAAGAATGTCTATTTTCTGTCACTCTTTAAACATTCCCCCCTTTCCTCCTATCTAACCATCATATTTTGGCATAAAATTCGCAACCACCTTGACTATTACCCACACCCTAAAAATACTGCGAATTATGATTAGACGACACACACCCAGTGCCTTTTTCGCTGCTCTATCCCTTAGCCTTTTATTTGTTTCTACTTTTAGTTTTGCATCCAATGATGAAGGAATCAACTTCTTTGAAGGAAGTTTATCCGAAGCTCAAAGTATTGCAGCAGAAGAACAAAGACCCGTTTTTGTTCAGTTATCAGCCGATTGGTGTTTGCCCTGTCGTCAGATGGAGAAAAACGTTTTTCCACTAAATACTGTTGGTGAATTTTACAATCAAAATTTTATAAATATCAAATTAGATGCAGATTCACCCGATGGAATTGAACTAAAAAGAAACTACGATGCCATGACCATTCCCGAATCTTTCTTTTTTGACTCCAATGGTCGGTTGATGCTTCGAGAAGGAGGCTTCAAAGGAGAACAACAGATATTGACTTTGGGCAATAAAATCCTCAAAAAACACCCAAAGCCTCGTAAACCAAGAGTTGTGATTACTTCCCCCAAATCAACAAAAACAAACAATACCAACACTTCAAAAGACACTTCTACAAAAGGAAAAAATTACGGTGCAAAACCCTCCAATAGCAGCAAACTCTACAGCCACAAATCTGCTTTCGACCTCTTTTTGATGCGCCTAACGGGTAGTATCAAAAAGCCTCACAACATGGAATGGGTTTATTACAATGCTGAAAATTTTGATAGCAAAGCAATGAATACATTACTTCGCCAAAAAAGACGCTTCAATGACTACTATGGAAAATCCGCTATCAATCAACACATCAAGAGTATTTTATACACCAAATTGGCGATTGCGACAGGCGACAAAAATGAAGATTTGTACAAAGAAATATTGAAGGTCGTGCAAAAAGCTGATTTACCCGAATCAGATTTTTTGAAGATAGAATTGCAGTCGAGGTATTTTGAAGGAATTGGAGACAATGAAAGTTATGTGAAGGTCAATCGTCAATTTATGCGAAGCTACAAAGGCAAAGACCCTGCCGTTTTTCACCGCAAAGCATGGGAAGTTCACAATCATTCTGACAACAAAGCCGACTTATTGAAAGCAATTGATTGGCTCGAAAAATCGGTTGACCTCAATCCACAATTCTACAACCTCGAAACATTGGCGAAATTCTACGATAAAACGGGCAAAAAACGCAAAGCTCGAAAAGCAGCACAACAAGCAATTGAATATGCCAAAATGGAAGGGCGAAGCTTCAATCATTTGTTGAAGTTGGTAAACTAAGTAAATGAAAAATCAAACTCAAGTTTCAACCTTAAATACCCGTTATTAAAATTCGTAGAGACGTTTCACTGAAACGTCTACTATTATGATTTGAAAATCACTATTCTTTGAGAAGTTTCGAGTTTTGTTTTCTAATTATCTTATACATGAAGATATTCTGTACAAAAACCTTACAGTGTTATTCCTTTTATGACGATATTTCGCTAAAAACA
>JBMYXW010000168.1:0-6532 GCA_049608825.1 Chitinophagales bacterium | reverse complement strand
GCATACTCATATTCATAAAAAATAGAACTGATTAGCCCTGCCCTTTGAAGGGGGTTAGGGGGATGTTAGGCAAAATGCGGAAAACCACAAAATAAATATTAAAAGACAATTAGACTTACCGCTTGGTTTCGCTCAAGTGTGGACACTTGAACGGGCAGATGTTTTTTATTTGATTTCACCCTCCAAAAATTTTTCCGAAAATCCCCAAAAAGTGATTCAAAATACCCAAAACGGTAGCAAGTAAAGGCAACAAAATAAGCCAAAGTGATTTTGAAGATTTTTTCGTTTGAATAACTATTCCTTCGTTTGGTTTCAATATTCCTATATTCGTCAAAAACCGCTTCACCCCACTTACTTTCTTCACAATCACGGTATCTAACTTTTGATAATCCAACTCTTTATAGCTTTTTTGCCAAAGCTTCAACTGTTGATTCGTTTGCAGGTTTTTCACATCAATACTCTGATTGACAATGGATTTTGCAATGTGTTTCAAGAAAAAATAAGACGCAGGATGTTTTTGAATAGCCTTGAAGTATTGTCCTCTGCCATTTTGAACTTCGAGTTTTTGCCAATAATCATTTCCAATCAGTTGGCGGTCTAATTCTGCTTTGATTTTTTCGTAGGATAAGTCACTGTGCATTTTTTCTTTTTCCAATAGAAAGGGAGAGACTATTTGTTTTGCACCAATGTAAAAATGAGAAGATTTGTGTGGTTCTGTTGTAGCACAAATCAAAGAAAGGTGGGAACGATTTTTCAAGGAGTTGATTTTATCCACAAATGTCTGGTCTCGGTATTTTTCATCAATCTCTATATCTCCCAACAAAGCATCGAAATAATCCAACAATACACAAACTTGTTGCTTTTTAGAAACGATTTTGTTCATCCAATCTGCCAAATCCTTGGGGGCAGTTCTTCCATTGAAGTCCATTTGTTGATTGAGTTCTTCAATGAAACCCTGATAGCTTATTCTGTAACCCTTCATATTGACCAATATTACCTTCACCCCTTCCAAATCACATTTCTGTATATCCTCCAATATCCGACTCCGCCCATTCTCCACCTTTCCAATCAAATTGATAGAAGTGCGTTCTCGAAGGCGTTTGACAAGACTCTCAGTAAAAATAGGATATAAACAGTGTTGGAAAGTTTGATTTGATATATTGTTCATAAAATGACAGGCTTGATTTGCAGCTATTTAATGGTATTCGCTTCAAATATAACAAAAGCAAAGCTTTGAAAAGTTCCTTTATCAAAAAGTCTTTCTACCAAAAATCAATACCTCATGAGTTTTTGAGTACCCACTACCTCGCCAGCTTTCTTCAATTGAAAAAGATACATTCCTGGCAAAATATCCTCCAAAACAATCCTGTAGGAGAAAGGGGGCAACAAGTGTTTTACCTGTTGTCCATTCGAATCGTATATATTCAACTCACAATCATTGCAATCCCATTGGAGTAAATCATTAGGATAAAGAAACTCACTAAAAGGATTGGGGTAAAGATGGAGCCTATTTGAAGCCGAAGGATTGTCAATAGAAGTATAAAGTTCATCCGCTATGCTTTCCATCAAAGCTGTCATATCCTCTACAACCATGAGGCTGCGATATCCAACTACCAATTTATTATCAGTTGATAAGTGGCTTGGATAGGCATCGGTATTGAAGATTCTATTGGAAGGAATTTCGGGTTTAACCCATTTGCCATTGGAGCTTACTATATAAAGACCTTGTTGAGAACAAATCAAAAGAGTAGAATCGTTGTAAGCATAAGTTTCGTGTAATTGAATATACTCAAACTCAGATTCGATTTTTTGCCCATCATTATATACTATGATTTTATCGCTGTGAACAATGAATACAAGGTCATCAGAAAGAATGGTCATACTGTCATAATAAGCATGGTCAAGCATGTCAAGCTCCAAATCTAAATCAGTAATGACTCCATCCTTGATTCTAATCCTTCTCTCAGCACAAGATGTAGGACTTGAAAAAGGCGAAAGTTGAATCCAAACAGAACCGTCAGAAGGATGGAGGCTATACCAAAGGGATGTTTCTCCACAGATAGGAATTTCTTCTCCTAAAAAGTATTTTTTCAAAGAATCAGATGGGTCTATATGAATGACCCCTCTGTTGTTATAATTTTGTTCACCAATGATTTTAAGCCAAACATTGCCCAATTGGTCTGTCTTTATAGATTCAATTCGGTCCTTAGCATCTGTTAGAAAAGGAGTCAAATCGTAAGCCGTAAATTCCTCTCCCACCATCAAGTTCAATGTATTGTTTGTTGCTATCCACAAGCCTTTTCTGTATTCATCGTATTGGGTAAACTTAATTTTTCCTTCAATCGCATCTACTTCCATTTCTTCAAAACCATCATTCACCAATCTCGTGAGCTTTCCTGATGTTAACATCCATACAGTGTCTTGATTGGAAGTGACATCTGATACATGTTGTGGTATTTTTAAGTCGTTGAACAACACAGGTTCCCATTCATCAATCTGAGGATTTGGAGCAACAAACAGGCCATCTTGGTTTCCCAACCACAATTGCCCTTCTTTATCAAAAACTATGTTTTCTGTATGTTTGGCACCATTTGTTCGGTAATTAGCGGGCGGATTCAGCATCTTTACAGGCTCATCAAACCCTTCGCTTATATTGTAAATATGTCCTTTATCATGTTCTACCCAGAGGAGGTTATTTTCGTCAAACAATGGAAATCTATAACCATCATCAACTGAAACCTGTTTTCCTGTATTGTTCCAATAAAATAACTTATCACTCAAATAACCTCCTGAACAAGCAATTTGTCCATCATTAGACACATCTAAACTCTTTGCGCCATAACCCAAATACACAGGAGATAGACCATCAAATTTATATATACCGTATCCATTTGTTGCAACAAATGGATTGTTATTAGAATCAAAAGCAATATCGCTAATCGTTTTATTATAAGTATCTTCAGGAAGACTTCTATATTCCCATTCGGTACCATTAAAAAAACCTATAGCAACATCATTTGGAGTATATTCGTAGGGCGCATTGAATCCTGCCCAAATTCGATTATCATTGTCAGTTCTCAATAATATTGTGGGATAATCGGGTTCAAGAGCTACATAGTTTATCGTTCCATTCTCATCAATATTCACCAATTGATGATTTAAAATAGCCCAAAGTCTTCCTTCGTGATCCACAGTAGCCCCTTTAGATAGAAAATACGAGGCAGGGATAGCAGGATTTACATCTTGTAAATAGAAGAATTCTTTAGTACTTAGATTCAATCGAGCAGTACCATACGAACTTGATATATAAGCCACAGAACCATTCGTTACAATGCCTGCGCTTAATCCATCAAGGTATGCCTTATATGGTCCTGCTTCAATTATTTGAGCATTAATGTTTTTTGTGGTAGTGATACAAATGGAGAAAAAACATAAAAATAAAATATTGTATATATTCATAGTGCTAAATTTTTGAAGTCCCCTAATGCAATATACACATTATTTAATTCACTTACAAATACTTATGCGAAATCGTACTTAGATTTCAAATAATCCCCAATTGCAGCCCCCAACACAATTTTCACCACTGCCCCTGCAATAAAAGGATACAAACCATATTGCAGGGCTTTCTGAAAACCAATGTGAATACTCAAGTGCATCACCCCAAAAAACAAAATCACAGCCGTACCCAAAGCCATGATTCCCAAAGCCTTTTTGAAAGTAGAAGGAACAGTATTTTCAGCCAAAGAACCCACTACGAAAGCCGCCACGACAAAACCATACAAAAAACCACCACTATTGCCCTTCAATTTGGCAATACCCGAAGCTCCATCTGCAAAAACGGGCAAACCAATCGCCCCCACAAACAAATACAACAAAACGGCAATCATTCCCCGATTCCAACCCAATAGATATGCCACTAATAGGACTGCAAAACTTTGTCCTGTAATTGGGATGTAGGGGAGGAGAATGGTGATTTGGGCGAATATTGCTATGAAAATGGCAGCGAGGAAAGTGGGGAGAAGTTTTTGGAGCATGGTTTTTTTAGTTGTAATAGGAGGAAAGACTATGGAAGTCTCTAAGACTTCCGTAGTCTAATAGAAAGGAATTTTCTGCACTTGGTCTGAGGTACTTGATGTACTACTACGCTGTACGAGATTCTTTTTTATAGCAGATTCTTGTTCAAGGCTGTGGGAAGAAAGACTACAGAAGTCTCCAAGACTTCCGTAGTCTCACATAAAATTGTTCTTTTTCATCTAGCAGTTCTTGTTCAAAACCAAAGCCATCAATGATTCACCTTCCCCCAAATCTTAAACAACAAAAACGCTCCAACAACTGCCACAACCGTAGAAATAACCGCACTCACCGTTTCGCCATAAATCCAGTAACCCGTCCCGAAAAGCGTAGCATACACCGTAAAACAACCGATAATCATACCGCCAATTTCCAAAGGCAATTGACCCGCTTTCACTTCCGATTCCTTCAATGTTCCAGCCGCAATCGCTTCATTCACCACAGGAGTCCAGCCCGCCTTTGCAGGTTTGATAAGTTTGTAGAAGCTCACCAATTTTTCTTTGTCCGTAGGAGCAGTCAAGAAAGTAACCGCCAGCCAAGCAGTCGTAGTAATCGCAATTCCTGCGATCAATTTTTGGTAGTCCAACAATCCCAAATCGACCATCTCAAAAAAGATAGCCACAAAGAAAGACACAACCATTGCAGTCACCTCACTATAGGCATTGATGCGCCACCAAAACCATCGAAGAATGTAAATCAAACCCGTTCCTGCACCGATTTGCAGCAAAATACTGAAAGCTTGCAAGGCATTGCTCAAAGCCAAAGCAAACAAGGCGGAAAAGAGCATCAGCACGACCGTTGAAACCCGTCCAATCATCACCAATTCCTTTTCAGAAGCTTCGGGTTTGTAAAATCGCTTGTAAAAATCATTGACCACATAAGAAGAACCCCAATTGAGGTGCGTTGAAATTGTGGACATAAAGGCTGCAATCAAGGAGGCTACGACCAAACCCAATAATCCCGCAGGCAAGAAGGGCAACATGGCAGAATAAGCCAAATCATTGCCGAGTTTGTCGACTTCAATGTTTGGATTCGCCAATTGAAGGTAAACGACCTCTTGGTCCTCCAAGGGGTTGGTCCACTTACTTTTGTCCGATTTACCTTTGTTTCGTTCCTTGAAGATATACGCCAAAGACAAAATTTGTTGGTCTCTTCTATTTGCATCGACAATAGTTCTAAGCGTTTGATATTGAGTTTGTAGAGCCGCATCTTTTGTTTGTGAATTGTGGTAGTCAATGGCATCCACCAAGATGTCAATATCTGCAGCAATCACCCTTTCTGCCAAAAACTGTGGGACTTCTTCTGACACAGGAACTTGGTCATAATTGTCGGTCAAACTCATCGGAAATACCACCAACGAAGCCAATGCTATCAAAATCCAAGGCCAAGGACGCAGCGCATAATGTGCCACATTGAAGAGCAAAGTTGCGCCCATCGCATTTTTTTCATCCTTTGCCGCCAACATTCGCTGGGCGATATAACCGCCGCCACCAGGTTCTGCACCAGGATACCAAACACTCCACCATTGAACCGCCAAAGGAACAATAAACAGCGGTAATAAGACATTCATATTGTTGAAATCGGGCATCAAATTCAGTTTACCCGCTAAGTTAGGATGGTTCAATAGATTGGTCAATCCGTTTACTTCAGGCAAATTGACGACTACATAAGCCGCCCAAACTGCCCCAATCATCGCCATTCCAAACTGCACAAAATCGGTGATAATGACACCCCGCAAACCGCCCAAAGCAGAATAAATAACTGTCACCACCGAGGATATCAAAAGTGTCTGCAAAGGAGTCAAGCCCAGCAATACACCTCCAATCTTAATCGCTGCCAAACAGACACTTGCCATGATTAAGACATTGAAGAATACACCCAGATAAATGGCACGGAATCCTCTTAAAAAAGCCGCCATTTTGCCGCTGTACCGAAGCTCGTAAAACTCTAAGTCCGTCATGACTCCAGACCTGCGCCACAATTTTGCATAGACAAAAACGGTCAACATTCCTGTCAATAAAAAAGCCCACCAAACCCAGTTTCCTGCAATACCGTTTTTGCGGACAATGTCCGTCACCAAGTTGGGCGTATCTGCCGAGAAGGTGGTGGCTACCATAGAGATACCCAACAGCCACCATGGCATATTTCGCCCTGATAAGAAAAATTCTTTGGAGTCTTTGCCCGCTTTTTTGGTGACCATCAGTCCGATGACCAACGAAACGACAAAAAAGCCGCCTATAAATATCCAATCCAGTCCAGTTAAGTTCATGCGTTTTTAATGATGAATTGTTGAATAATGAATTTTGAATAAAAAATGTTAGGCGAAAATTACAATTATTTTTTTCTAAATTCAATTTATGGCTTCAATTCCTTGTTGGTGGGTTTTTCTTTTTTGTCCGAAACCCATTTGAATTGAAGAAAAGTAGTGAACTTTGGAGTTCATCTACTAGGTTTACAT
>JBMYXW010000167.1:0-6534 GCA_049608825.1 Chitinophagales bacterium | reverse complement strand
CCTTTTTTGTAGATTTACTTAGGCAAATTGAAACAATATTTTGTAAGTGAACGAATTAAATACCGTGTTTCAAAAATAACTTTACATTGATAAGGGCGTAGCCCCAGCCCCTATTTGTAGAAAAATAGATGGAATCAATAGCATTAGGAGCGTAGCTTCGGCACGATTAATTCATTGGTTTTCTTTTTGGGCAAATAGAATAACACTGCTGAAAAGTAAAATGAAAGTAAAAACGGTAAATTGTTTCATAAGATTTCGATTATAATTTGGTTATATTTGACAATATCTTAACCCAAAACCCATCGCATTAGCCCCTTTTTTACAAGAAAAAAACACCATAATTAAATGAAAATCAAAATTTTATTCTTCATTGCCCTCATTTCAATTACTGGCTTATTATCGCCCCCCATCACTCCTTCAATAGCCCAAAACAACACCAATTCCATAGACCAAGCTCTTCAAAAATTCCAAAACGACCCCAACCTTCAAAACGCTTCTTGGGGATTCTATGCCAAATCGGTAAAAACTGGCAAAGTCGTAGCGCAATACAATGCTCGTAAAAGCCTAACACCTGCTTCGGCATTGAAGGTCATCACGACTGCAACGGCTTTGGAGATTTTGGGAAAAGACTTCAAGTTTGAAACCGTATTGGAGTACGATGGGCAGATAGATGCGAATGGCACATTGAAGGGTAATGTTTATATTCGAGGAGGAGGCGACCCGACTTTGGGCGCACCGAGAGATGGTTTGGGCAAAAAGTATGAAGCGATTTTGCAGCAATGGGTAGCAGCGATTCGCAAGGCAGGAATCAAAAAGATTGAAGGATATGTGGTAGGGGATGCCCGCATCTTTGAAGAAGAAAGTGTACCTCCAGCTTGGTTGTGGGAGGATTTGGGCAATTATTATGGGGCGAGTTCGAGTGGTTTATCGTTTCACGAAAATCAATATTTTGCCTACTTCAATTCGGAAGCGAAAACGGGCAGTAATACACAATTGACCAAAATCACACCTACCGTTCCGCACTTCAAAATGGTGAACCGAGTGACGGCTGGTTCAAAGGGTTCGGGCGACAATGCCTATATTTTTTCTGCTCCTTACAGCAATGTGGCGTATGTCAGAGGTACAATTCCTCCTTCTCGTCAAGGTTTTCGGATAAAGGGTAGTATTGCGAATCCCACGCTTTTTTGTGCCTTTCAATTGAAACAAGAACTGGAAAAGGTAGGGATTGAAGCGCAAAAGGATTATTCTACGATTCGGATATTGCAAGATGAAGGCAAATATATTCCTCGAAAAAGAACCTTTATGAACAGCATTTCTTCTCCTCCTCTCTCCAAAATTGTGTATTGGACCAATAAAAAGAGCATCAATTTGTATGCGGAACATTTACTGAAAATGTTGGGCAAACATCGTTTTGGGAAAGGCACTCGTGAGAATGGTGTTCGCTTGGTCGAGGAATATTTGAAGACTTGTAATGTGGACACCAAAGGATTTTTTATGGAAGATGGCAGTGGTTTGTCGCCTATGAATGGGGTGACGGCGGAACAGTTTGGGGATTTGTTGTACGCCTACCGAAACGAAAAGCATTATCCTACTTTGTTTGAGTCGCTTTCTATTGCAGGAAATGTGAGTGACACAGGTGGGTTGAAGTCTTTTTTGAAGGGAACGAGTGCGGCAAACAAGGTTTTTGCGAAAAGCGGTTATATTCAGCGTGTTCGGGCTTATACGGGTTATGTAAAAACTTCTTCGGGCGATGAAATTGCCTTTGCTTTGATGGTCAATAATTACGCTTGTACCAATTCAACGATGAAACGAAAAATGGGGGTTTTGATTGCTGGGTTGTTGTGAAAATTCGTTTACGAGACTACGGTAGTCTGATAGACTACCGTAGTCTTTATAGATTCTTTCCAAAATCCCAAAATCATGCGTCTAAAAAGGGTGAAAAGTAAATTGAAAACTTTAAAACCTTTTTTAAACAAGACAGACATGAAAAATCTAACAGCTTTATTCGTTTTGATATGCCTCACTTTCAGCCTTTTTGCACAATCCTCCAAAATGAAAGGTAAAAAAGACAAGAACGTTATTGCAAACCAATACATCGTCGTTTTTTCGGACGAATTTCAAACGCCTTTTATCAAACACAAAAACTTTAGAAGCCTAAAGACTCGCCAACAACGTGCAGAGGCATTGAAGAGCTTTCAGAAAAACAGCGAGGCGAAAATCAACCGTTTCTTGCAGCAAATGAAAATTTTACCCGAAGCGATTCAAAATAGATTTGCAGGGGGAATAGTCGGTTTTACTGCCAAACTGAATGCGGTTCAATTGAAGGCTTTGCAGGCGAGTTCGGTAGTAAAGTACATTGAATTTGACCGCAAAGTACGGGTTTTTACCGATTTGAAGCCCTTGAAAACCAGCACTCAAAAGACGGATTGGGGCGTGGAATACGTTGGAGGAGGCACTGTGAACGGAGAAGGCAGATATGCATTCATTTTGGACACTGGCATTTTTGGCAATCACCCCGACTTGAATGTGGACAAACCTTTGAGTACTTCATGTATAGCGAGCGAACCGAGTTTTAAAGACAATCATGGACATGGTACACATTGTGCGGGCATTATTGGAGCGATTGACAATACTATTGGTACGAGAGGAGTGGCGGCTGGCGCAACATTGATTGGGGTGAAGGTTTTGGATAGAACGGGTAATGGTACAGCATCTTCTGTTTTGGCAGGGATTGTTTATACTTCTGCGGTTGCTTTTCCAGGGGATGTGGTCAATATGAGCTTGAGTGGTGGCGGATTTCAGTGGTTGGTGGATTTAAATATCAAAAATTTGTTGGGAAATAGAGGCATTTACGTCACGATTGCAGCAGGTAACAACAATGCTAATGCCAGTGGTTTTTGGCCTGCAAGCACGAATGGCTCGAATATTTTTACCATCTCCAATATGACCCAAGCGGAAGAAATTGCGGGAACTTCTAATTTTGGCAATGGACCTGTGGATTATGCAGCGCCTGGTACTTCGATTTACTCGACTGATATTGTAGCGAATGGCTCTTACTCTACCCGAAGCGGCACTTCAATGGCTGCTCCGCATGTAGCAGGTATTCTTTTGGTGAACAGCGGTCGAATCAAAAGCAATGGAGTATTGAAGGTGGACAAGGATGCTACACCCGATAAGATTGCGGTGGTGAAGTAGAGACGTTTTACTAAAACGTCTTCGGTCTAAAAACAAATCCTTTTTGATGAATAAAATTATTTTTTGAAGATTTGGTTGATAAAATCGATGTTAAGATGTCACCTTTTTCATGCTTCAAAAGATTACACCTTACCATCTAAAACAAAAACCCCCTCCGTCTAAAAAGACAAAGGGGGTTCTTTATATTCAAATCAAAAATTGAAAACTTTCAATTCTCAATTCTCAATTATTCATTATCAACTATCAATTTACTTATTTCCTCTACAATAAAAAAACCATCTTTTCCTTGTGCTTGATACAAAGGCATCAACATAACTCCGCTAAAAGGTGCCCGTATTTTACCATCTTTATCATGCGCCAATAGTTGTCCTTTTTCTACATATTGGAAATTATCAAACCCCAACAACATTTTGAAGCAGTCTTCTGGGACAATAACATGTCGGTATTTGTATTGAACAGTACGAGGCAAATCTTCTCCCAACTCGTGCAACAAACCTTTGTGATTGTTAAAAAAAGGTATTTCCCTTGCTTCTATACATCCCAATCCTACCAAGACTTGCCAAATAGCCGAAATGGTTCTCGTCACTGAGCTTTCAGCATCGTGTTGTCCCGCTTCAAAACAAAACGACTCTAAGCCTAAATCGCTAAAGTAATTGAGAGTTGTTCCTAATATGGCTTTGTCAAAACCCATGATAGTAGGTACTCCCAAACTTTCAGCAATTTTTCGGCTACCTCCAATCGAGGTTACTATGGAATAAGCAACTCCATCCGCAGAAGTTGTATGCAAGTCCAAGAGTACCACTCTCCTATCACTTTGAAATTTTTCTTCGTTCAAGGTTCTCTCAAAAAACTCAATCAATTCTTTCTGTTCGGCATCCTCTTCTTTTAGTTTCTCCTTTGGTGTTCGTTTAACACGTAGTACATTTTCTGGTTTCCATTGCCTATTCAAATCTTTGGAAATATATCTTTGACTCTTAGAAAATGCTTGTAGATTTCCTATCAGCCCAATAATTTGCCCTTCAATGGGTATCTCCCAATCCTTCAATTGGGTCAATACAACTTGAAGGGCTTTCACTCCTGCAGGTTCATTTCCATGAATAGCTCCAGTCACGATTAACAAAGGACCTTCTTTCCCTTGTGTATAATTTCCAATAATTCGTTTAGCTTCTCTCTTCAAATCCACGCTTCTGCCTGCCTTTTCTGTCTCATGCACTGAATCTATACTAACTTTCATTCAATTTATTTTTGTTCTTTTTTATTCGTCACCTTGAAGTGTTTGTATGTCAATCGACCAATTACTTTATGGTAGTCCTGCTCCGTTATAACTCCCATCAACTGTCCATCCTGCACGACTGGCAAACACCCAATTCCTTTTTCATTCATAATTTCGAGTGCCTTGCTAATCGGTTCATGGGGGTTTATCGTAAAGGGATTTTTTATCATTAATTCCTTTACCAAAGCTGGAGATTCTTTGCTACAATTGTCATTGTTGCGGTAACAGTCTAACAAATATCGTCTCAAGATACGTGAAGTCATCAACCCTACGAGTTTTCCTTTTTTATCTTCGACAGGCACATATCTAAGTTTTCCCCAGTTCATTATGTCTCCTACCAATTCAAAAACATCTCCTTCCTCAACAGTAATCAAATCTGTTTCCATAAAATCTTCTACTAAAAAAGAATGAGGTTCCCATCCCTTTAAGTCCGATTCATCTGCCAATCTCCATGTATGAACAGGTTCTTTGGTTTGTTGTTGTTCGTACATAGAAGCAGTTATTGCAGTTATCGCCTCTTTTGCAGATACCTCTTTGGTCAACTTTGCATAAGATTTCAACATCCAAGTAGAACCATTGAGGCTTGATTCTGCTCTTTCTTCAATAACACCTAAATAGTTATCAATATCTGCCTTATCCACATTTGCTTTTTGCAGTCCTTCTTTTGCAATAGGAATCAATTCTTTAATAAGCAATTCGGAAGCATTAATAGGTTTATTTAAACCTACCCAATTAAACTTAGAATTCATGCTGCTCCTGCAAGCCAATAGAAAGTTGGCTTGGGCATCGTCAAAGTCCATCACTTTGGTAATGTCTTTGTATTGGTCGTCAAATCCATTCATCAATCCCAGCCAAAGAGCTGCATTTGCCATTTCATCCTTTACAGTTGGTCCAGAGGGCAATACTCTGTTTTCTATTCGCAAATGTGGAATCCCGTTTGCCACACCATAACAGGGGCGATTCCAACGATAAACCGTAGAATTATGAACCAACAAAGAATCTAAACTTGGTATTTTTCCTTGTTCTAGTTCCAACAAAGGATCAGATGCTTCAAGTGAACTTCCCAATAATACCCGAAATCTCATTATGTCTTCTTTGTAGATTTCCAATATGGAACTTTTCACCCATTGATTGCCAAACATCACTCTTGCGCTTTTATTACGCAAATGTCGCCCACTGATTCGAGTATCAACTGCCTGCTGAAATAATGCGATGCGGGTTTCATGCCAAAGTCGTTTGCCAAACAACATAGGAGCATTCGTAGCAATTGCCAAAGCTGGACCTGCAATAGCCTGGGCAATATTGTACTTTGAAGCAAAATCTTCTGGTGTCACCTGCAAATGTACTTGAAAACCAGTATTGCAGGCTTCCATCATAGGAGAATCATGCTTTGCCATTAGATGATCTATTCCTCTGATATTCAATTCTAAATCTTTTGTTCCCCTCAAATCATTGATGGCAAACATTAGAGCCTTATACC
The DNA here is from genome assembly GCA_049608825.1 of Chitinophagales bacterium. Lineage (GTDB taxonomy): Bacteria > Bacteroidota > Bacteroidia > Chitinophagales > UBA2359 > JAUHXA01. The sequence goes on along the minus strand of JBMYXW010000167.1, from coordinate 586 downwards.
GTTCGATAGGCGTGATACTGTCCATAGACAAATCCAGACGGCTTACGGTTGGTAAAATCCCTGTTAGAATAATATGATTGCCCATTTTTTCTGCCTCTCGGCTGGCTAAATCTACCAAACCTTGAATATCTGAATCCATTTGGCTCAAACAGTTTCCTGTAAAAACCAAAGGATTTACATTCGCTTCAATATTAAACTGAGCAAGTTCTGTTGTGAATAATTCATGGTTGATATTCTTCAATAACTCTTGATTCACCTTCGCAGGTTTCCAATCTTGATTTACAATACATATTTCTTGCTCTGCACCAATTCTTATGGGGTCTTTTTCAAACATATCCCCATCAATCATTTTCTCCAAAGCACGTACATCTTTTAGGATATTGGCTACAAAATTTTGAAGTTCTTTTTTAGTTGGTAATTTGACTTTTTCGCTACCCATTATTTGTTGTTTTAGTAGCTTGGGTTTTAACCCGAGCAGTTTATATTCAACGGAATAAGTTCCATTTTACTTAAAGTCAAGGAATAGTGATTGACATTTAAGAATCCCAAGTTATCGTTTTTTTCACATTACCCAAAATTTTTATGA
>JBMYXW010000166.1:0-6549 GCA_049608825.1 Chitinophagales bacterium | reverse complement strand
AGTAATATTTCATTGCTATTTACAATCAAGGTCTTAATTTCTTTTCCTACCAAGTCATACAAAATAATCTGAGTAGCTTGTGTATTTACTTCGGTTGGTTGAGTTATATGAAGCGTCTCTCTTGCAGGATTGGGATAAAATAGTACCTTTTGTGGAATACTAATTTTTTCTGAAGAAAGATTACTCCTTTTACTACTGCCAGTAGAAATAACGGGTTTATCAATGTCAAATACTTCCTCAAAAGCATCAAATAAGATACCTTTTGCCTTAGCAGCCTGTGAAGTACTTCCAGTAGCGATTGCTCGGATGCTTGTTTCTTGCGTCGTATTGATATCCGCATAGCCCAAATTATTCATTGCCAAATTTAGACTAATATTTGCCAAATCTTTGTAGGCTTGCAGATTGGAGGTATGACTTGACAAAGCAGTGATTTTGGCAGTAGCTTTGGTATAGTCTTGTTGGCTGATATACAAAGGAATCAATGCCATATCTGCCTCGGTCGTCATTTCAGATTCTAAGAAACTGATGGCAAGGCTGTAATTGAAGCAAAATAAACTCAAAAAAAGGAATAATGTAAGGAATGGTTTCATTTGACAACTGTTTTAAAATCAAAAAGGTAGTATTAATGAGAACGAAAATTCTTCGTTCAACCGTTGCCATAATTTATCCCGAGAACTCGGGAATTGGAAATTGTTGGCAAGGTTTCACGAACGAAAACTTTGGCAACGGTTTCCAACCTTGCCAACAGTTGAAGTGACTACCTCACCACCAACTTCTCCCTCCCCAAAATCGCTCCTTCTGCTCCCTCCAACACTGCAAAATACACCCCACTCCTCCAATCCGCTACCTCCAATTGCAGTGCTTTCTGCCCCGAATCTAAAGGAACTTGTTCCATCAATTGCCCTGTGAGATTATAAACCGAAAGCTGTGTGGCGGGCGTATTCCAAGCAAATTGTACTTGATTTTGGCTGGGATTGGGGAAAATGTGTAGGGAATTTTGCTTCAATAGTAGTTCATCTTCAATGCCTACATCAATATCCGTACAAACATTGCTATGCTCCAAATCTCCTTCACAGTTGACTTTGAGTAGCCAAATATTGCGTCCTTCTTCATTTAGTGAGTCCAAAGGATTCATCGCATTTCCAGTAGCCAAAAAACCGCCATCGCTTGTAGGTACAATATCATAGAGAACATTGTACCCATTTTCATCTGTAAAATACTCCTTCTCCCACAACAATTCTCCCTCCAAACTCAACTTACCTATCCAACCCCAAGCCAGTGCTATGGGATTGGGAAACAGATGATAGCCACTAAAGACAATGCTTCCATCCTCTTGTTCTATCATTTTAGTAACGACCTTATAATCCGATTGAACAGGAGACTCCCATAACCAATCCACTTCTGCATTTTCATCTAATCGAGAGATATAGGCTGGTGTCCAGTAATCATCTTCAGTAATATAAAGCTTGCAGCTATGCGTGATGAAACCACTTATAGTAGAATGAAAACTGACCATAAGACAATGTGCTTCTTCTTCTCCATGTTTTTTCAACCAATTTATACTTCCCAAGCTATCAACACTAATAATAGCACCATCTAATCCTTCTGCTTCTCCTATATTTTGGTCCCAACCTCCCCCGATTAAAAACCCATTATCTTCTGTTATTTCAACTGATACTCCTCCGTCCCATGCTGCACCTCCATAGTTCTGTTCCCATAATAAATCACCATCTTTATCGGTGCGTATCAAATAAGCATCCTTATTTATCTCATTATATACTTTAGAACCAATAATCGCAAAACCGCCGTCTAAGGTCTCCTTACATTGAATAGCTCCTTCAGCCAATTCGCTTCCATAAGTCTTGACCCACAAAGTATCTCCCTCACTATTAAATTTGACTAAAAAATAATCAGCGTTCTTATAGCCTCCCATTTCTGTATCAATTTCTCGAAAACTGCCTGCCGAAGCAAATCCTCCATCTTTTGTAGAAATCAAGCTATTGTAACCTCCTATATAAATGCCTTTGTTATTACTGTATTTTTTTAACCAAATTACTTCTCCTATCTCATTAACTTTGGCAATGTAAAATCCCTGTAATTGCCATCCTGGTAGTACATCTCTATCCAAGTAGGTGCCATATAGCATATAACTAGTGTCTATGGTAGGTAATAGACCTAAACCTACTTCTGAATATCTATCAATATTATAGGTAGTATTGAAGGTCGTTTGAGCATTCGTTATTATACTGCAGCTAATTAAAAATATAAAATACAAATATTTATTCATGGTACTATTGATTTAAACACAAGTAAAAAAACCTTCTACTCATTTTGATATGAATAGAAGGTTTTTGTCAAAATACTATTTGGCAATTAAAATTTTATGCCTTTCTAATACCTTTGTATTTGATGTCAGAACACCGATATACAAACCATTTTCCATTTGTTCCGTATCAAAGACAATTTCAGATTGCCCCTGTTCTAAATCATAAGACCTTACAATCTGCCCAAAAGCATTGTACACCAACAAATGAGTAGGTGTCTTTTCAAAACTTGACCAAGAAATAACGCTGCTATTTTTGGACGGATTAGGCTGTACCTTTAAGCTCCTATCCAACTCTGAGGTGAAAGAAGTGTTCAAGCGTTTAGAAGAGGAAGTACCAAATAAATCAGGTAGAGATACTGTATATTCTATTCCATTGATATGATTCAAGATGCTTTTAGCATCTGCTGAATAGACTGTGCCACTGCTGGCAATAGTCTCGATATCTGCCAATTGTAGGGGAGTCATTTCTATATAATCATCTCCACTAGATTTTAAGCTGATACTCATATTCGCCATATCCTTGTATTGTTGCCATTCTGCAGTGCCAGAAGGTAGGCTATTCACTTTTGTACTAGCTTTGGTGTAATCTGTATTTTCCATATAAAAAGGCAACAATTGGATAGAGTTGGCATCGTTAGGTGTACCTTCCAAATAAGTAATAGACGATACGGTACTGTTATTGGCAGTATAATCCTCCAATAAAACCATTTCACCCATTGCTTTATCAGACTTTAAATAAGAAATCAACTCCACATCTCCATTGTTTTGCTCCAATTGGTCAATTTCAGCTTGTGTATTGTTCAAGTCTGTTTCCAATTGTCCATTTGCCAATGCCTGCTTTTTCTCTGTCAAACCATTGCAGGAATAGGTGGCATCAAAAGGGCTACCTATATCGAATGAACTTAAAGCCTGCTCAAAACATTCAGGAGCATAAGGAATATTATCATGATGATAGTAAATGAATTGCAGTGCATCGCTACTCGACTTGGTGTGAGTTGTTGCTTGAGTAGGATTGTTGTAACTACAGGTACTGAAAGCATTTCCCGCAGGTGCTCTGATATGTTTTATATATTGGCTTTGTGGGTCTGTAAATACATAAGGTACAAAATCTCCTTGCGTCGCATGAATACTTCCTACTTCTCCTCCAAGTTCCGAAAACAATTGTATATCTGCATAAGGGTAAAAAACATCTACATGGCTGAACTCATTGCAACGAACCTTTAAGCCGCCATCATCTCGGGTCAACCCATTGTTCTGCCATCCGACCACTCCTGCATTTAGGTTGGTGAATTTATTTTTAGTCACATAATTGATATGGTTATACCAAGTATTGTTTGCCAACACTCCGACTACTCTCTGTTCAGTCACATCAGCAGCAATAAATTCATTGTCATGTACCAAATATCTTTGTGTACCATCTAAATACAATCCCCAAAAAGGAAAATCAGGATTAGGTGTATAATGGGTCAAGAAATTATTGGCAAAGGTGAAGTTTACGGCTGTTCCCCTTGTATAAGTTCCAAATTCATTATTGACAAATTTGTTGCGTTCATCAAATGTACTCGTAGCTGGGTCATAAGGTTCTCCTTCGATTTGGAAAATTTCAGCTCCAAAAAAGTTGGCAAAACTTGCATGGATTCCAAATTTCAAATCTTCAAAGTGGTTTTTCTTCTGAATACTTGCCGAAGATAAGCTGCTTTTAATGCCGTAGCCTTCATGTGAACGATAAGTATTTTTGAAAAAATTGCTTTCGGTTAGATAGACATTTTTGGTAGAACGCAGATGAATATGAATTTCATTACCCAAACGTTCACAATCTCCATCAATAAAATTAGGATCTGCCAAAGCGTCTGTGCTTAAAAAACGACTGTTTTTAAAGTAATAGGTAGGATCATTGATTCCAGATGAATTATTGGGTTGATAAGGACCTACAATATCTACATCAATATGGTTGTTCTCAAATGTAGCTCCATCAATGTCCAAGCTTCCTCCGATAAGTGTATTGATTTTGTTATAGAGAGAGAAGGCTTGCCCCTTGCTGTCATATTGTAATTTACCTGCTCGAATACCGACCAAAGCATCTTGAATGTGGGCATTGCCTTTTCCATTGACAATTACTTCTCCAATAGCCCCAGTTTGAGTATCCATCAAAACTTCAATACCTTCCCACATATTGCTGCCCGTTGTGCCATTTCCGACATTTTCTCCACAAGCATTTAAGCCTTTGAGAATAACGCCATCTTCAATCACCAAAGTACCTCCAGGTTCTACGGTGATACCTACTCGTTTGATAAGTGCGTTGTTGTTAGTAGCCAAAGTAGAATAATCATTGAGTTGTCGGGTATCAGCAAAATCAACTCTTGTTCCGCTTAAAATTTTTAGAGTCTTTCCACTCTCTACAACTACATGTGCTCCAATCTGCATACTTCCATTCCAAGCATCACTACCACTTACCGAATTTACATTGGGTTCAAATTCTTCGGTATATTCTTGGTAATTGGGTTGGCAGTCTGAATATAACTTTACGAGTACTCGGTTATCTTGGTGATTTCCATTGGGATTGTTTCCTGCTACTACATAGCCTCCGTCAGTTGTAGCAGCTACTCCAAAAGCACAACTTCCTATATTTGCAGGGCCATTGAAAGCTTTTCCCCACAATCGAGTACCATCACTATCTGTTTTTACCAAATAATTATTAACTGCGCCTGAATTGCTTCCTTTCAAAACACTATTTGCAGTAGCTCCTACAATTACATAACCACCATCTTGGCGGTCGACATCAATTTTAGCTTGAAAATCCAAACCTGTGAAATGTGCCACATTTTCCACAAAAATAGGTGTACCATCTTCTTGAAGTTTGACCAAAACTATATCTGCTTCTCTATGAAAAGGATAAGGGCAGGCAGCACAATTTGGATTTTGTGCATCATTGTGGTGAAAGTATGCAGAGACAACAATATTACCATCATCGTCTATCGCAGGTTGAATTGCTTTATCATTAGATGTGCTTGCACAAACAGGAAAAGCAGTTCCACATACGCCAGCATGTTGAGGACCTAAATTATCATCTTCATAATCAAATCCAAACGAGTCACAATCTGTAAATTGCTCATATTTATAGAAGTCATCTGAAAAAGTGATGTTTTTGTTATTCACATCAGGAATTAATGCTCCTGTTTGATTCATCACACCTTGTTTAGAATCAATAACGACTTGCCAAGGATTGTCGCCATTATTATCAGTGCGAACAATATAAATCTGTGTATCATCTAATACGCCACACCCTGTATCTACATCTACTCCATCATCTGTACTCGCCAAATCACTTCTTCTTCCTACTATCACAAAACCACCTTGCGGATGAACTGCGACCCCTCTTCCTTCGTCATTTAGTCCTATACCTCCCAAATTTCGAGACCATACATAATCCCCTTTATCGTCCAAACGTAATAGAAGCATATCATTGCCTCCTAAATTGTCAGTACTGACTCCACCATTATCTGCAGCAGGAATTTCTTTTAAGGGACCATTACTATCAGCCGCAACAATAAAACCATATCCTCCACCTGTTTCTTCTACTACTCTTATAGCATTGCCTTTTGTCGTAACACTAGCATCATAGTAGGTTTCACCATTTTCACTATGTGTCAATAATTTAGGTCCTGTTAGCAGAGTACCATCTGCTTCCACTTCAATAAACAACATTTTTCTGTTGGGACCCTGTTCATAACCAATCGCTACAAAAGTATTGTTGGGTGTTTCTACTACTTCTTCTGATCTTGATAATACATTAGGAGTAACGCTACTGTAAACATTGTCCCATTCAACATTGCCATTTACATCGTATTTTGTAATAGCAGGTTGGTCAATATGACTGCCATTATTGTTTATTTGAGTAAAGCCACAAGAAATGTAACCTCCATCACAAGTTTGCTTCACATCAAATGCCCAATCTACATAATTGCCTCCGTGTTGTGTACCAAGTTGTTGAGTAGGAACTTTGTCAGGATCAACAGGCGTATTCCCTGCCCCTTGACCAAAAACAGTAGTTACATAAAAAAAACTACAAAAAATCATCAATACAAACAAGAATTGATGTAAATTTGCTTTGCTTTGCAAAGCGCATACTTTGTCCATTTTGAATGCTCATAAGATTCAATTTTTTAGGGTTAAATAATATTGAAAAGTCTTAGTGATTGTGTATTATGATGTTATGAACGCAT
>JBMYXW010000165.1:0-6556 GCA_049608825.1 Chitinophagales bacterium | reverse complement strand
TTAAAAAATAACTTATTTCAGCATTTTCTCCACTTTTTCCTCGACTTCCATTTGAATGGCTGCATCAATCAAAATACGGCTGCAATGTTCGCAAAGAATGATTCTTTTGTGGTGTTGTACTTCCAATTGTCGCTGAGGTGGAATTTTACCAAAACAACCACCACAAGCGTCACGCTCTACCATCACGACCCCCAAGCCGTTGCGGTAAGCAGTACGAGTACGTGTATAGGCTTTCAACAATCGCTCTTCCACGTTTTTCTCTGCAATTTTGGATTTTTTCACCAATGCTTGCTCTTCCTTCTCAGTTTCTGCGGTGATGACCTCCAACTCTTTCTTTTTGATTTCCAAATCTTTCAGCTTTGAATCTCTTCGATCTTCCGATTCATTCAAATAAGTTTGTTGGCTGTCGATTTGTCGTTGAGCATCACGCATCTTCTTGTTTGCCAACTGAATAGAAAGGCGCTGCATTTCCAATTCTTTGTTCAGTGCATCGTGCTCTCGATTGTTTCTTACATTCAAAAGCTGCTTGTCATACTTCTCAATCAGTGCTTCACTTTCTTTTACTCCTGCTTGATTCTGACTAATAAAACTATTGATGTCAGCAATCTCTTTCTGGATTTTTCCAACTCGCTTTTGCAAACCAGCAATCTCATCTTCCAAATCTTCTACTTCAATTGGCAACTCACCTCTCAAAATTCTGATTTCATCTGTTTTAGAATCAATCAATTGTAGAGTATAGAGTCCAATTAATTTGTCTTTTACAGGGTTTACTTCACTAACGACTTTTGACATATTTGTAATTTATATTTTGAGCTCTTTAAATAAAATATTTGACAGGATTCGTATTGGTATTCGATAAAACAGCCGCAAAGTTACTAAATTTTTTCTGCAAAAGTTCTTGAAACAATTCCATTGTAAACTGTTCGCTTTCATAATGTCCAATATCTGCTATCACGATTTTTCCTTCGGCATCAAAAAACTGGTGGTATTTGTAGTCTGCGGTCACAAAAACGTCTGCTCCTCTTGCCATTGCAGCCCCCAACAAAAAACTACCTGCTCCTCCACATACTGCCACTTTCCTCACCTTTTTTCGGCGCAGGGCGGTATGTCTAACACAGGGCGTTTGCATATTGTTTTTCAAGGTTTGTAAAAATTCCTTCTCATTGACAGGCTCCGACAATTCTCCAATCATACCTGAGCCAACTTGCTGATAACGATTGCCCAAGGCTAAAATAGTGTAAGTAGGTTTGGAATGAGGATGCGCTTGGCGAATTGCCTTCAAAACCCGTCCTTCAATCGGTGCGGGATAAATCGCTTCAATTTTGATTTCACCCTGTTGTGCCTGTTGCTGCATACTGGAATCTTCAAAGGTACTAACGCCCAAAACATTGAAGCTCGTATTGTTGAAGTCGCCTACATAACCTACGCCCACATTGAACAGTGCTTGCCGCAAAGCATCGGCTTGAGCCAATGGACACATCACACTAATTTGCTTCAATAAATTTTTTTTGGGAGCGAGAATTTCACAATTCTGCAAGCCCAACTTCTCTGCAATTTTGGCATTTACGCCTTGTCGCACATTGTCGAGGTTGGTATGTGCGGCATAAATTGCAATGTCGTTTTTGATGGCTTTGATGACCGTTCTTTCGATGTAGTTTTTGCCTGTGAATTTCTTCAATCCGCCAAATACAATTGGGTGATGGGCAATAATCAAATTGCAGCCCAGTTCAATGGCTTCATCTACAACGGCTTCAATGGAGTCCAAACAAATCAGAGCTTTCTCGCATTCGGCATTGGGATTGCCGACTATGAGTCCTGCATTGTCATAACTTTCTTGATAGGCTAATGGAGCAATACTTTCGAGGTATTGGGTGATGTCTTTGATTTTCATGGGAGAGGGATAGAGAATCGTTAAATAATTGAGTTTTGACACTGCAAAAATAGTGTTTTTACAAACGATATGCAGATTTTTTTTGATGCAAACTTTTGTATTTCATTCGTCACTTGTGTTTTGCTTGATTGCCATTCTGAGGAATGTCCAAATCTTTTTTTGCTTCAATTTTAGTAATTCGTTCCCATTCTCCCGTATCAAAATTGTATTGCTTAATCGGTTTTGCAGGGTTTCCGGCTGCAATGGTGTAGGGCGGAACGTCCTTCGTAACCACACTTCCTGCCGCTACAATGGAGTTTTTACCGATGTGAACGCCTGCTGTCACAATCGCATTTGCGCCAATCCAAACATTGTCAGCTACGACAATTTCGCTGGTCGTGCATTTTTGTTGTCGAATGGGCGTTGTGATGTCGGAATAACCGTGATTCAAGCCCGACAAAATCACATTCTGTGCAAACATAACATCGTTGCCGACTCGAAGGGGCCCTATCAAAGAATTGGACAAGCCAACCAGCGTATCTCTCCCGATATGTACATCTCCCAAACCATTGTTGACTACTGCAAAAGATTCTATCAATGAACGGTCGTCAATAGTGAATTGATTGAAGGGCAAGACATCCATACGGGTGTTTCCTCTGATAATCACACTTTTGCCTCGTTTGTGCTTCAATGGATTCAACAAATTACGTACCCACCACCGAGGTCGAAAATCGTTTTTAGGAATCAACATTCGCAGTAAAAACCCCTTCAATTTTGGGTTCTCTTTCGCCAAAGATTTTATTTTCTGAATCATCGTTCGCAGTTGTTAAAATAGCCTACAAAAGTTTTCAAAACTTTTGTAGGCTCACTTTTAAAAATAAGTTGAAGGTATCTTGGTAGGTGGGTATTGAAGGGAAGCTTCTTCTTGAAAACCTGCGAATTTTATGCCAAAAAGAAAAGTCTTTTATTTCCTTATTTAGCGAATACTTGCATTTGAACTTTGAATTTGAAGTTGTGTTTCAACTCACCTCTCGTCCAGCTTTCTCCAACAAAGCCTTAGTCGCTCGAATCCCCTCATCTTCCGACAATACGTTTCCCTCATATTCCACTCCAATATAACCCACATAACCCGCATCTTTCACGATTTGAAGCATCCGTTTGTAGTCAGTTTTGGTTTCGTTTCCATTTTCGTCAAAATCGTGACTTTTTGCGCTTACCGCTTTGGCGTGTGTCATTAGTTCCTCCACACCTTTGTAGCGGTCGTATTCATCCAAACATTTGCGGTCAGCCCATTTTTCTTCCTGTGTTTGCTTCAAACAGAAATTACCGAAATCAGGTAATGTTCCGCAATTGGGGAGGTTGATTTCTTTCATCACATTCGAGAGCCACATTCCGTTGGAAGAATAGCTACCATGATTTTCGACAAGTATATTGATATTAGACTTTGCTGCAAACTCTGACAAACTACCCAAACCGTCAATTGCAGCTTTCGCCACATCGGCAGCCGTTCCTTCTCCATAAGCATTGACCCGAATCGAGTGGCAGCCCAAAAATTTGGAAGCTTCGACCCATTTGTAATGATTCTCAACAGCTTCTTTACGCTTCGCATCATCGGTATCTCCCAAGCCACCTTCTCCGTCGACCATTATCAACAAGCTTTCCACGCCATTTTCGGTAGCTCGTTTTCGCATTTCTGCAAGGTAGGTTTTGTCTTTGGCTTTGTCTTTGAAGAACTGATTGACATACTCTATGGCTTCAATACCAAAATCGTTTTTGGCTTTTGCTGCAAAGTCGAGATTATCCAGTTTTCCGTCAAAAAAAGATTTGTGGAGTGACCATTGTGCCAAAGAGATTTTGAAGAAGAGTTCGCTTGTGTTTTTCTTTTCTACTTCGCTTTCAGTCTTTTCCTTTGTTTCGTCTGTTGTATTTGCAGGAGGACTTCCACAGCCCGTCAATAATGGAATACTTGATATTAAGCCCAAACCCATGGTGATTTGACTGGTTTTTTTGATAAAAATGCGTCTTGATTGTTTCATGGTTTTTGATTGAAGTATGAATGTTTTTGAAAAAGTCCTATAAAACTAAAAAAAGTGTTCAACATTGCCGTAATTTTATTTGTTATTAGAAATAAATTCAGCAAACTTCTAAGATGATAGACCCACATTTGATTTTTCAAAAACCAATAGATTATATTGATTTTTTGACTTCTGACAATCCAGAAGGACAATACTTTGACAGGAAGGAGGTCAGAAGTAATGTTAAAAACGGTATGCGAGATACGAGGAAGAACATTCGAGAGGCTATTTCTGCTTTTACCAATTCGAGGGGTGGTTTATTGATTCTTGGAATAAGTGATGTTGGGGGTATTGAAGGGCTAAATCATCTGAATGAGCAAGATTACAATTCTCTGGTTCAGATGAAAAATGAATTAACGGCTCATCAAACCTTGACGAAGGAGTTTACTATTGAAGGAAAAAAAATGCTGGCATTTTATTCACCTGAAGGATTGAGTGGCATTTGTAAAACCATCGAAAAATCAAGTAGAGGTTGGGTAAGAGATGGCGCAAACAATCTGCCATTGACAACAGATTTAGAAGAACGGTTGTTATTGGAGCGAAACAAAAAATGGGAACAGCTGTCTGTTTGTGAATACGATAATTTTTATATTCACCATACTATTTTTGAAAGTTTTAAGAGTCGATACTTGAAAGAACAGGATGCAAGTTTTTCTTATACGGATGAAGAATTTGCTGTAAATGTGGGCATAGCCAAACGAGAATCTGGCAAAACTATGTTTACAAATGCAGGATTTTTGTTTATTGCCAAAAACCCATCTGCTTTTATACCATCTGCCCAAATCCGCTTTTTGAAGTATGAAATAGAAAGTGCAGATTTTCAAGAAGCGGAAAACCCGATTTTTGACAAGACCTTTAGTGGGTGTTTACCTGTATTGCTCCGTAAGGTGAGAACCTTGGTCAATGAAGGGGCATTTTTTAAACAATATTTTTACCGAATTCCTAAAAAAAGTGGCATTATTGAAGAACCTGAACTCCCTCTGAATGTAGTTGAGGAAGCCATCGTAAATGCACTGATTCACAGAGACTACAATATACCTTTGCCGATTTATTGTATGCTTTACAAAGATGCTTTTGTTGTCAAAAGTCCAGGGCCCATCAAACAACCTTACTTTATTCCTACTCATTTTGACCTTGATGACCAAATACTCATTCATTATCCAAGAAATCCAAAAATATCGCAATGGGCAAAAACGATAGTAGATGAAAATGGAAAACGCTTTGTTAAATTGTTGAGTGAAGGTCATAGAAGTATGCTTCAAGCCATGAAAAATATGAATTTACCCACTCCAAAATACTATACGAATGCCTTTACGACCGTAACGCTTTATAACAACTACAAGGAAAGGGAGGCAAAAATGAAAAATGGCAGATAAATAACATTACAGGGAATTTTCCTATATTTCATTTTCATTCCCATTTTAATTTTCATTCAACGCATGACCGTTTACATCATCCTCTCTATTTACCTCCTCCTCACCCTATTGAGTGGCTTCATTGGCTACCGACAAAGTGCGGCAACGCCTGAAGATTATTTCTTGGCAAACAGAGGATTGGGCAGCCTGGTGGTGTTTTTCACCTTCATTGCCACCAATTTCAGTGCCTTTTTCTTTTTGGGCTTTGCAGGAGAAGGATATCGGACGGGCTATAGTTATTATGCCATGATGGGATTTGGAACAGCCTTTGCAGCCTTGTCTTTCTATTTAATCGGCTTCAAAGCATGGCAAGAAGGCAAACGAAATTCCTATATCACTCCTGCCGAAATGATAGGCGACAAAACGGGCAGTAGTGCATTGAAGCTCCTGTATTTGTTGGTGATGGTTTTTTTCACCTTGCCCTATATGGCAGTCCAACCCATTGGCGCAGGCATTATTTTGGAGACGCTCACAGGTGGACAAATTCCCTACTTTTGGGGCGCAACAGGATTGACGGTTTTCATTGTGTTTTATGTGTTTATTGGAGGAATGAGAACTGTTGCACTGACGGATATGATACAGGGAGTGTTGATGTTTGGATTGATGTTTGGAGCAGTTTGGGTCGTAGCAGATAGTTTGGGAGGCATCACCACAGCCAACGAAAATGTCTATGCCCTCAAACCCGATTTGTTTAGTCGAGCAGGAGGCGATGGTTATTTTACTTGGCAAAAATGGATGAGTCTGATGTTGTTGTGGTTTTTTTGTGTGCCAATGTTTCCGCAGATGTTCATGCGTTTTTATGTCTCCAAAGACCTCAAAGCCTTCAAATTCGCTACGGTGATGTATGCTGTTGTTCCTTTGGTTTTGTTTATTTGTCCTGTAATGATTGGCGTTTGGGGTCATTTGTCCTTTCCCGATTTGGTGGGTAAAGAAATCGACAATATCCTCCCCATGATGCTCAACTTACACGCTCCGCAATGGTTGGCAGCCATGATTATGACAGGCGCATTGGCGGCTTTTATGTCAACTTTGGATTCTCAGTTATTGGCATTGAGTACCATGCTCACCCGTGATTTATTCGTTTCTTTTGTGCGCCCCAAAGCGAGTTTTGCCCTGCAAATTTGGGTTGGGCGTATTTTGATTATCGTCTTGGCAATTATAGCTGTAATCATCGCTACTCAAAAGCCCGCCACCAT
>JBMYXW010000164.1:0-6566 GCA_049608825.1 Chitinophagales bacterium | reverse complement strand
AAAAATATGGGCGAGTATTACATGAAGGAAGAAATGTATGACAAAGCAGAAGTACAGTTTCAGAAAGCACTATATATTCTGAATCAATGTGAGCATGAAAGATTGATAGGGAGTACTCATATTTATAAGTCTTTAGGTATTTTGTATGAAGAAACCCAACGTTTTTTGCCTGCTATTGAAGCGTATCACAAATCTCTTCTTTTCTCTACGGTAGGGTATTCAGAACAGGATGTTTATAATTATCCATTTGTTGACTTGAAAAGTATGAATTTTGAAATCAAGTATGAAGTTGATTCTTGGTTAGAATTATTTCTATCAAAAGCACACACTTTTTTTAAATACTATTGTTTTCAAACCCAAAACTTAAAAGATTTAAAAGCTGCTTTTAGAGGCTATGAAGTAGCCTTTCGTTTTTTGAATCAAGTTAGGCAATCTTTTCAATCCAATCAGTCTAAGCTACGAATTATCAAAGCAATTAATCAAAAGCTTTTTCAGGTTATTCCAGCTACTTACCTACTCTTTGAGGTCAGTCAAGAAAAACGATACCTAAACGATGCCTTTAAATTTGCTGAAAAGAACAAAGCCTACTTAATTCTCAATGACAAACAAGAAAAAAATGCCAAACAGGCTGCTGATTTGCCTACTGCCCTGTTGGAACAGGAGAAAAAGCTGCAAATGAATCTGACTTCCCTTCAAAAAAATATTCAGGCTCAAAAGCAGAAAGGAGAACAAGGAAATACCGAAAAACTGCAAAAACTACAAACCGACTACTTCAATGCTTACAATGAATTTGAAGAACTCCGAAAACAATTTGAATCCAACTATCCTGACTATTATCTCCAAAAATACAGCGTAGAAACCGTTTCTATCCCCAATCTTCAATCTACTCTCCAAGAAAACCAAACAGTATTGAGTTATTTCATTGGAGAAGAACAAATCTACTTATTCGTCATTACCTCCGATGAATACGAAGTCTTTGCACTCGACAAACCCGATAATTGGACAGATTTGATTCAAAAATACCTCCAAAGCATCAAAATACACCAAAAAGCCCAATTCCAGCAACTCAGTTTTGACTTGTACCAAATCTTGCTACAAGAAGCAATGCACCATGTCATTGCTCCTTTTAAAGAAGAACCCAAACAGGTTTTTATTATTCCTCACGCTGAACTTCATTACCTTCCTTTTGAAACGCTTATCATTTCAGAAGCATCTACTTCTATGCCTTACAAGGATATGGACTATTTGCTAAATTACTGCCAAATCAGTTATCATTATTCTGCTACCTTGCTTCACCTCGACCTTCAAAAACAGGAAATGAAGGAAGAACAAGCGCCTGCTGAAATTACTTTTACAGGTTTTGCCCCTGTTTATACATCTTCTTCCAATGCTCAAAAACAGGCGTTGGAAACCCTCCAAACAGAATATGCTACTGCAGTCAGCCGCTCTGAAGCCGTCAGAAGTGATGGTACTTGGATGCCTTTGCTTCATTCCAAAATTGAAGTGGAAAACATCGCCCAGCTTTTTGAAGAAAAGGGATTGCAAAGCCAAGCATTTCTGTATGAAACTGCGAACAAAAGCAATTTGGAGGAACAAATTGGTAATAGTCGTTTTGTGTTGATTGCAGCACATGGAATAGTGAATGATGAATATCCAGAATTGTCGGGTTTGGTTTTGGCGGAAAATACGATGGACGATAGACGGCGGACGACAAACGTAGTGGAAAATTCGCCGTCGTTTGAAAAACACGGCGACATTTGGAATGGGGAGGAGGAACGAAATGTGGAAGAAATGACTGTGGAGGATTGTATTTTGAATATGAAAGAGGTGGCAATGATTCCGATGAAAGCGGATTTGGTGGTATTGAGTAGTTGTGAAAGTGGCATTGGAGAATTGCACAAGGGCGAAGGAATGATGGCGATTAATCGAGGTTTTTTGGCGAGTGGGGCAAAGAATGTGGTTTCTACGCTTTTTAAGGTGAATGATAGGGCGAGTAGTGAATTGACCCAACTTTTATTTGCCAATATTTTGAAAGGAGAGAGTTATTCGATTGCACTCCAAAAGGCAAAGTTGGAATTGTTGAAGAAAAAGAAGGATGTTAGCCCGAAAATGTGGAGTGGGTTTGTGTTGTTTGGCAAAGGAAAGTGATTTACAGGTATCGGATACCTCGAAGGTATCTGATATCTATTGTTTTGAAAATCAATGAAATTTAAATATGGAATTTATACAAAATGTAAAGAGGGAGGAATTGGAACGGGCGGAGATATTGTTGGAGCAAGCAAAGCCTAATGTCAAATTGGACATTTTTGATGAATCTACTGTCGCATCATTGAAGGAGGCAATGGACTTGTTTGAGAAGTGGGAGGCAGAAGCAAAAATGGCGGAGGTGTATGAGTATTGGGGGAATTATCAAAATAAAATAAAAACTTATGAATCTGCATTGAATTATACTCAAAAAAGCCTAAATATCAAATTAAAACTATACGGAGAACACCATCTAAAAATAGCTGAAAGTTATTACTCAATGGCAGATTACCATGGTTCTTTGGGGAATCTATCAATCTCTAAAAACTATCTGGAAAAATCATTGAAAATAAATACAGAAATACTTGGAGAAGCAAACACTTTAGCTGTAAAGATTTACAACCTATTTGGTTCTTTGTGTTTTTACGAAGAAGATTACAAATCTGCTGTCAGTTACCGACAAAAAGGGCTTTATATTTTGAAGAAATTAGAAAGCCCTGCTGCCTCTTTATTAGAAGTTTTATACTGCAATCTTGCAGCAGCCTATCTAATGATGGGAAAATACGATGATGGAGAAACCTATTTAAAGTTAGGTCTAAAACTGGCATTGAAGTCGGTATCTCCAAATGATTCTAACCTAACAAGTACTTACAATAATTTTGGTTTCCTCTATATGAGAATAGGAGATTTCCGAAAATCTTATCAATAAGTAGAGGTACAGAAGGCTCTGCTTATTCATATCATACTTTAGGAGTGATGATGGCTTGGCAAAATAACTACATAAAATCAAATCAATATTATGAGGCAGCTTTAAAAATTCTTAAACAACAATCTATTAAGAAGCATTCTCTCTTTCAAATGCTGTACCTCAATTGGGGCATTTCTTTTCTTCAACAAA
Source organism: Chitinophagales bacterium (assembly GCA_049608825.1). Classification (GTDB taxonomy): domain Bacteria; phylum Bacteroidota; class Bacteroidia; order Chitinophagales; family UBA2359; genus JAUHXA01. The sequence continues at coordinate 3,424 of JBMYXW010000164.1, read as the reverse complement.
GAAACACAGAAAAAGCACTGTTTTACTTACAAAAATCCTTAGAAGAAGCCGTAAAAACCTACGGTCATCAGCACCTTACGATAGGCAGAATTTATGATAGCATTGGGAGTTGTTATACATTCATGAACGATTTTGAGAAGGCAGAAAATTATTTTGAAAAAGCATTCGACATTTTTCAAAATAATGAAAATAGTCAAATTCGTGATTTTGCCTCTGTTTGGACTTATTTAGGCTACCTCTTTCACCAAAAACAACAATACCTAAAAGCTATTCAATTTCACCAAAAAGCACTGAAGCATATTTTAAGCAATCAAGTCTCAGAGGATATCTATAGCCATCCTTTTTTGGAAACCCAAGTATATCCTCGTCAAATAAGTGTGCGCTATCATTTTTTAATACGAATACTCTGCAATAAAGCACATTCTTTCCGAGCGTATTATCTTTATAAAACCCAAAAAAATAGAGATTTGGAAGCTGCCAATGATGCCTACAAAGCAGTTGTATATTTTGGAGACGGCATTCGACAAGCTTTCCTAGCAGATGTATCAAAATTAATTGTAGCAAAAGAGGTGCAGAAAGCTTTGGTAAAAGCAGTTGGAGTAGCTGTCATGCGTTTTGAATGGGCTCAAAAAACCGAACATTTTCAATACGCTTTTGAGCTTTCAGAAAAAGGAAAGGCCTACTTACTCTTAATAAATGCCCAAGAAAAAAATATTCAACAAACCTCCGATATTCCACAAAACCTAGCTCAAAAAGAAAATGAACTGGAAAATAAACTTATACTATTAGAAAAAAGCATTCAGAATCAAGAACAAAAAGGAGAAAATGCCAATCAAGAATTATTACAACAATGGAAAATAGATTCCTTCAATACTTATACCCAATTTGAAACCCTCAAAAAACAACTCGAAACCGACTACCCCAATTACTACCAACAAAAATACAACACCGAAATTGTCTTTATCACAAACCTTCAATCCTCCCTTCAAGACAATCAAACAGTATTGAGTTATTTCATTGGAGAGGAAAAAATATACCTCTTTGCCATTACCCCAGACGAATACGAAGTATTTACCCTCGAAAAACCCGACAATTGGACAAATTTGGTTCAAAACTACCTCCAAAGTATCAAACTCCACCAAAAAACCGAATTTCACCGATATAGCTTTGAATTGTACCAAACCTTACTGCAAGAAGCAATGCACCACATAATTGACCCATTTGAAGAGGAAGTCAAACAAGTTTTTATCATTCCCCATGCCGAACTACATTACCTGCCTTTTGAAACCCTTCTCATTGCAGAAGCGGATACTTCAATATCTTATAATGAATTGGATTACCTATTGAATCATTGTCAAATCAGCTATCACTATTCTGCTACCTTATTGCACCTCGACCTTCAAAAACAAGCATCATCAGCAGAACAAGCCCCTACCGAAATGACTTTTACTGGTTTTGCTCCTGTCTATGAATCTTCTTCTGAGGGGCAAAAACAGGCTTTGCAGAGCCTTCAAAGTGACTATGCTACTGCTGTCAATCGCTCGGAAGCTGTAAGAGGTGATGGAACTTGGATGCCGCTTCCCTACTCCAAAATTGAAGTAGAAAATATCGCTCAATTATTTGAACAACAAGGACTAAAAAACCAATTTTTTCTAAATGAAAGGGCGAATAAAAGGAACTTGGAGAAACAAATTGGGAAAAGTCGTTTTGTATTGATTGCAGCGCATGGCATTGTGAATAATGAATATCCTGAATTGTCGGGTTTGGTTTTGGCGGAAAATACGATGGACGATAGATGGCGGACGACAAACGGAGTGGAAAATTCGCCGTCGTTTGAAAAACACGGCGACATTTGGAACGGGGAGGAGGAACGAAATGTGGAAGAAATGGCTGTTGAGGATTGTATTTTGAATATGAAAGAGGTGGCAATGATTCCTATGGATGCGGATTTGGTGGTTCTGAGTAGTTGTGAAAGTGGCATTGGAGAACTACACAAGGGCGAAGGAATGATGGCGGTGAATCGGGGATTTTTGGCGAGTGGAGCGAAGAATGTGGTTTCTACGCTTTTTAAGGTAAACGATAGAGCGAGCAGTGAATTGACCCAACTTTTATTTGCCAATATATTGAAAGGAGAGAATTATTCGATTGCACTCCAAAAGGCAAAGTTGGAATTGTTGAAGAAAAGGAAAGATGTTAGCCCGAAAATGTGGAGTGGTTTTGTGTTGTTTGGGACGGGTTTGTAATCAGGAACTGCTAAATTAAAAAAAAGCCGCTATTCTTTTACGAATAACGGCAATACTTTTCGAGTGTAGTTCTTTTTCTTTTTATCCAAAAATTATTGTTTACATCACTACTACTTTCTGATGCTGAACAACACCCGATTCAGTCACCAATCGAACAAGATAAGTGCCTGATTGAAGATATCCTCTGTCAAAAGTCACACTCTGAATGGATTCGGCATTGGATTGTCCTTCAAATAGATTCGCTACTTGTTGTCCGTTCATGCTGAATACATCAATACTCACATTTTCTGCAATCGGTGTTTGGAACTGAATCGTACTGTAATCTGCAAAAGGATTTGGAGCAACAGTTAAGAACATCTCACCACCTTCGGTAAGCGCTGTTTTTCCAACTCCTCCTCTACGTCCTCGTCCTCTCCATCTGTTTTGTCTAACCACTCCTGTAATCGTTTGGCTATTGTTGGCTGCATCTGTCACAACTACGGTATAGATACCTGAAGGCAAGCCTGTCTGCGTATTTCCGTCAGAACCATCTGTCACCGTAATCGAAGTAGTTGCTCCTGTCCACTCATAGGTATATACGCCATAAGGGTCATTTCCGCCTACTACTACTACGCTTGCAGTACCATCACTACTACCTGCTTTAGATTCATTGGTCGAGGCAAATCCCACAATGCTCATTTGTCCATCTGCGGCTACGTCCAAATAACTGATTTCTCCTGAACAATCGTTGGTATCTACTACTCTTACAACCCATTCAGCATGGTCTCCATAAGTCACTCTTATACTTCTACAGTTTGGACTTTTGTAGAACTGATCTACCATAGCAAAAATGTTAGAGGGAGTAGAACTAAGCTCCAAACTGTAATTGGGATTTCCTCCGCATACATCTACTCTGAAAACATTCATGCCGTCCACACCATTGTCCGTAGTAAGTTGTGCATTTTCTATGTCAAATATGAATTCAGTACCAGCACAAGGATCAGCATGAAACACTTGTACCCTACCATTCAGTCCGTCTCCGACCAAAATATCTCCATTGGGAGCTAATATTATCTTAAAAGGTTTATCAAACTCTCCATCTCCTGTACCAGAGCTTCCAAACTGATTGATGTAGTTCCAATTGCTATCGAATACCTGTACTCGATTTCCAAAAAATTCTGTCACAAAAATATTTCCATTTG
>JBMYXW010000163.1:0-6568 GCA_049608825.1 Chitinophagales bacterium | reverse complement strand
TGTTGTATTTTTTATAGTATATTGCAAATGATATGTTTTTTAGCTAAAAACCTTTCCTATAATTTTTAACCTTAAACTTTATAAAAAATGACAACAAAATTTAAATTACTCATTAGCATAGTTGTGTGTGTGCTGTTATAACCTATAGCTGTACAAAAGAAGAGTATAAATTTGATTATTATTTGTGGAAATCGCTAAGTAGGGTAATTTTTCAACGGTATGAAATCGCTTCTTAATTCCGTTAATATCAACATATTCGCTTCTATAATGAAACATTGTAGCCAAAGCATGTAAGATTGTGCTTTTTCCGCTTCCATTAGGTCCTGTAAAAATATGAACCTCTGCCTTTTTCTCCCCGTTTGGAATAGGTTGAAATCGAATTGTTTCTTCCTCAAAAGGACCAATGTTTTTCAGTTTTATTTCTTCAATTCGCATATCACTTTTTTTTAAGTATTTCCCTTGCTTTTAGCAAAACAATTTTCCCTTCTTGGTGAAGTTTTACATCTTTCAAAGCCTGTTTGATATTGGCTAAAATTTCTTTCATATCTTCCATTATCAATTCACAATTTTTCATTCTCAATTAAAAACTACTTCCCAATAGAAATCAAATTCGCAAACAATCGATAAGCCCCAGCCACACCAGCAGGCAATTCTCTAAACCAAGAATAACCCGAATAAATGTAGTAGCCCTCACCATATTTCGCCACCAACAAACCGCCATCCAAAGGCTCTTCATTGGGGTCATTGCTCGACAAAATCGCTTCAAAATTTTCGTCCCATTCATTCGGAAAATACAAACCACGCTCTTGCACCCAGCCGTCAAAATCGGCAGCCGTGATTTTATTAGGTGTATTCAAAACAGGATGTTCGGGCTTCAAAAAGCGCACTTCTGATTCTTCAACTGCCACTCGGTCACGAGACAAGGTCAAAGGGTAAGGCGCAATGTCTTTTGTCACCAAACGATGACTCGTATTGTACTGCACCATCACCGTACCGCCCTGCTTGACATATTCCATCAACTCCTTGTTTTTGAACTTCAAAGCATCTACCGTATTGAAGGCACGAATCCCCACGATAACGGCATCAAACTGCGCCATTTTTTCGGCTTCCATGTCCTTTTCCTCCAAGAGTGTCACCTCATAGCCTATCTGTTCCAAGCTTTCGGGAATCGCATCTCCTGCGCCCATGATGTAGCCAATCTTCTCGCCTTTTTTCTTCAAATCTACCCGCACTACTTTTGAAGTAGCGGGCATCAAAATGGTTTGAGTTGGGATGTGGTCGTATTCCATGACCACCATTTCATCGCTAAAAGGTTCATTCGTTCCCGACATTTTTGCCAATGCGGTAATCTCACCCACGCTTTGGTTTTTTGGTGGAATCAATTGGAAATCAAATGTTTTTTCCTCTCCTTTTTGTTGCAAATCGTACTTGAATGCCTCAGGCTTCAACGTCCAACCTTCTGGGCGTTCGATGGTCACAACTCCTGCTGCATCTTTACGACCTGCCTTTACGACCACTTTCAAGGTTTGCGCCTCATCATTTGGGTACAAATACACCTTTTCTGCCAAAGCCACCGATACAGGAGGAATGACTTCAAAAGGTCGGTAGGTTTCGCCTTTTACAGGGTCATTTTTCTTGAAAACCACTTCCATTTCATAGTCGATAGTCGTACCTGCAATATCCAAAACATACTTCACTCGAAACTGACGAGGCGTATTGGGTAAGCCACGCAAAGTTTGGTCAGGCACGCTGTACATGCCCAAACTCGCATCTTTGTTGAGCCAATAAGGAGTTGTTGAAGGCATGTTTGCAGGAATTTTGAGTGTTTTTGTAAATTCTATAGATTGGTTTTTCTCCAATTTTGTGTTCACGCTGCTATCCAAATTCATAGGTAAATATTGTACACTTTTGAGCGTCACAGGCGCATCCGAACGGTTGATGGCTTCCATACTCAACTCAATAGACTGACCTTTTGTGGCAGAATAATCGCTGGCTGCAGCCTCCAAATACATTCCCAAACACGCTTTGATAACCTCCTTGATGTCCTTTGTTTTGACTTCTCTCCAATAATTGTCTTCCAATTTTTGGATGAGTTTGAAGGCTTCCAATAGTTTCGGAACACTCATAGAAGGATTATTTGCATCAAAATTATCTCGCACCGATGCCAAAATTTTGCCAATTGTCTGTCCACCCTTCAATCGTGACCAACCTGTGTTGATTCCCGAAAGTGGGTCATTATCGGCTGGTTTTTCACCATTGATAAACTCCAAATATTCTGCCATCGAACCCCTATCTCCTGTCGAGCCAAAACCTTGACACTTGTGCATACTGCGGGCTTCGGAGGCAATTTCAGTATTGGATTTCCCCAGCAATGGATAATAAACACCTGCATCAAAACTCACCAAATTAGTTTTGTCTGCTTCTTTGAATTTTTCTTTACTGCCATAAAACCACCAAGAAGTATTGAAGAAAATTCGGTGGGGTTGCCAAGGCTCTACATGCTTCAATTGTTCGGGATAAGCCGTTTTGTCGTTCACCAAATCGAAGGCTTCAACGGATAAAATGGCAGAACCTGTGTGGTGTCCGTGGGTTTTGCGTTTGGTATCGTGGTTGAAACGGTTGATGACAATGTCGGGTCGAAATTTTCGCATTGCCCAAACGACATCACCCAAGACTTCTTCTTTGTTCCAAGTCGCAAAGGTTTCTTCTGGATTTTTGGAATAGCCAAAGTCATTTGCTCGACTGAACATTTGTTCACCGCCATCCACACTTCGAGCTTGCACCAACTCATTGGTACGCAAAACGCCCAACAATTCTCGGATTTCGGGTCCAATCAAATTTTGTCCCCCATCGCCTCTGGTCAAAGACAAATAAGCCGTTCTCAATCCTTTTTCGTTGGCAAAATAGGATATAACTCTTTGGTTCTCATCGTCAGGGTGAGCAGCAACGAATAAAGCTGTTCCGACTACATTGAGTTTTTTGAGAGCGTGCTGTATATCGCTTGTTGTCCATTTTTCGGGAGCTTGTGCTTGTGTATCGCTCCATTGAAGGAAAAGACAAGCGAGTATGAGCAGAATTTGAATTGTATTTCGCATAATTTGGATATTGAATGATAAACCGTGCACTCGTTACAAACGAGCGCAAGTGAAAGTTTTATTCTTCCTCAAATATCTGAAATATTTGGGGGATAGAATCAATCTGCCTAAAAATAACTTTTTCCTTCCCCAAAAAGTTAACCTTTTTCCAAAAACTGCAATAAAGAGGTAGAAAGACAATAAAACAGCCATTCACAGATGCCAAGTTTTACTGCAATAGTGGTAGAATTTGGCTTTTTATTTTTAATGCAGTGGATAAGCTTCTTTAATGCTTAAACAAATGCCTATTTTTATCCTTTAATTTTTTTGAGAATGATAAATTGCTAAATAGATGAAAGATATTGCAGTAGTTATACTTGCCTTGGTTATGTTTGGGTTGATAGGATATTTTGCCGCCGCACAGTTTGGTTATATTGAAGGAGTAGGAGGTTTTTACCATCTATTTCACGAAACATTTGGAAAATGGGGCAATTTGGCGGTATTTATCATTGTGATATTGTCTATTTTCGGTGTTATTTTTAGATATGATAATACAAGCACTATTCTATCGTGGGTGTTTATGTTGATTTCTTTTCCAATAGTGGGCTTGATAGCGCAGGTTTATTTGAGTAGAGAGTATTTCTTGGGCAAAAAACTACTCGAAAAAGACAACGAAGATTTGAAGCGTTTGAGAGAATCTGGTGTTTTGGAAAATGACTTTTCTTCTACCAAAAGAGGTGAAATAGCAGAGGATGATATAATTCAGGAAAAGATGAACATTGTCAAACTGCTTTCTACCAATTCTAAGGCTTTGTTGACAGATAAAAATCGATTGACCTTACTCAACAATGGCAGAACTACTTTTGATGCACTATTGAAGGCTATTAGCGAAGCCAAAGAGTATGTTCATTTGGAATATTACATCATCGAAAACGACAATATTGGAAATGAGGTCAAGGATGCTTTGATTAAAAAAGCCAAAGAAGGATTGGAAGTAAGGTTGATTTATGATGGTTTGGGGGGGGCGGGCATGGGAAGAAAATTTAAAAAAGCATTGAAGGACGCTGGAGTAAAATTGACCACTTTTCGCTCCGTTTCGAAAATGTATTTTGCCACGAAAATAAATTTTCGCAACCATCGAAAAATCGCAGTGATGGATGGTAAAATTGCCTTTGTAGGGGGCATCAATATTGGAGATAATTATATTGAAGATCCCGAGTTGGGTTTTTGGAGAGATACACACCTGCAAATCGAAGGAGAAGGTGCGCAAACTCTACAAGCTGTTTTTCTTAACGATTGGTGCCATGCTGCGAAAGAAAAATTAGACATTAAAAAATACTTGAAATCCTACCCTGTTGAAAGTAAACAATGGGTACAAATCGCTGCAAGCGGCCCCGATTCTGAATGGTCAAGCACCTTACAAGCCTTTTTTGCAGCGATTACCACCGCCAAAGAATATGTCTATATTACTACACCTTACTTCATTCCGACTGAAAGCATTTCGACAGCCCTTTGTGTGTCGGCTTTGAGTGGAGTCGATGTACGTATTATTTTGCCAAAAGAATCAGATTCCTCCATCGTCAAGTGGGGAACTCGTTTTCATGTTGCCTCATTATTGGAGGCTGGAGTAAAGGTATATTTTTATACCAAAGGGTTCGTACACAGCAAGGTAATGATTGTTGATGATGTATTTGGTTCGGTTGGAACTGCCAATATGGACATTCGCAGTTTTGACCAAAACTTGGAGGTGAATGCTCTTTTGTATGACAAAAAGATTGTAGCTGAGTTGCGAAGTTCTTTTGAACAAGACATCAAAGACAGCGAACAAGTAAACCTTGAAAATTATAAAAATCGCTCGTATTTGGATCGGGTCAAAGAACGAGCCGCAAATATGATGTCGCCTTTGTTGTGATTTTCTTTTAAATATGCCAAAAAAATGGTTTCTTTGTTGAAAATCAGTTAATCAATCAAAGAAAGTCATGCCTATTTCTTCCAAACCTATTGTATTTTTAGCATTTTCTAATAGCGATAATCGCCCTCTCAGTAGCCTAACCGAAGAACGCAGAGCAATAGAGCGATATCTCACACCATTGGCCGAACAAGGTAAATGCGAACTTATTGTGAAAGGGGATGCTACCTTAGAAGATATTTTTGAAGTATTCAATCACCGAAACAACCGCAACCGCATTGCCGTTTTCCATTATGCAGGTCATGCTGGTGGAAATGGCTTGGAGATGATTCACACAGATGGCAGCAACCAAATAACACATACAAGCGGTTTGGCGAAGTTTTTTGGAATGCAAAAAAACCTACATTTGGTTTTTTTGAATGGCTGTGAGACCGAAGCACAGGTCGAATTGCTGCAATCTCAAGATATTCCCAATATCATTGCAACCTCAGCGGAAATAGAAGACGATGTAGCGAAAATGCTTGCCGAAAAATTTTATCAAACCTTTGCCCAAAACAAAAGTATCAAAGAATCTTTTGTCGCTGCTGTAGGGGCAGTAGAAGCGGCAAAAGGACCGCCTAAAGAGGCTCGGTATTACCGCAAAACGACTACTTCTCATGGTTATAAAAAAGAAATCATAGAAGAACTTCCATGGAAAGCCTACTTCAATAAAGGAGATTGGCATTTGGCGCATTTTCGACCCATCAACAATCCCTTCAAAGTCTTTTTGGCTTATTCTTTTTACGATGAGGAGGAGAAGTCTAAGTTGGACAGACAATTGGCGGTATTGAAGCGAAGAGGGCTGATTGATGTGTTTAGCGAAACGGGAGTCGAAGCGGGAAAAGCCACCAACGAAACGATTATGGAGCATTTGAATACAGCACACATTGTATTGTTGTTTGTGAGCGAAAACCTGTTTTTTGACGCAGCAGAATTGATAGATGAAGTGGTCAAAAGATACGAAAGAGATGCTATAATACTGATTCCTGTGTATATGAAAAAGTGTGTAATAGAGGATGAAAAATTTGCTCAGTTGAAGCCGCTTCCCAGCAAACACTTGCACAATGGTCAGATATGGCGGTTTGTCAATGAATGGAATAAGGAAGATATGGCCTACTACGAAATCGCCAAAGGATTGCGGGATTTGATTACTTCATTGAAGCAGCAAAATGCCTAAACTTTCAACATTCTCTCCAAAGTGTTAAATTATTCCGCATTTGTTGGTAGCTTTAGGGTTTGTTTTTAATTTACTACAATATGATTTGGGACAAACTATTTAGCTGGGGAAACAAAGAGGAGGAACCCGATATCCGATTTGGTAGATACAGCGATGCTTACAAAACAGATGAACAATATGCCTCTTGGGAGAAAGCAGTTACCGCTTTTGAAGCACAACAATATACAGAGTCATATAGATATTTTTTTGATTATTTAAGAGACGAAATGAGCGATGACAAAGCAAAGCATAAAATACTACCTCCTAGTAAATTTGGACTCATTCAAATTACTAGGCAAAGAGTTAGACCCGAAATGAATATAAAAACAA
>JBMYXW010000162.1:0-6615 GCA_049608825.1 Chitinophagales bacterium | reverse complement strand
GCTTGGTTTTCGCCCAATTGGGTGCGGCGAATGACTGCTGTATTGATTCTTGTTGTGGGCGTAAGAATACTATTGAAGTATTTGGGTTAACAAACAGTATTGTTTTTATTTTTATTCTAATTTTCATGCTCAAAGTGAACATCCGAACTTCTCTTATCAACGAATACTCCAAAGCCAATACCATGCGGCTTGTCGCCTACATTGACTGCAATCAAACCCGATTTGATGAATTGATAGATGTCGTATTAGACGAGGACAAAGACCTCGAAAAACGAGCTGCTTGGGTTTTGGGACATAGCGGAACGCATTGTCCAGACTTGGCTTACAAACATTTCCGAGTATTGATTGACAAACTCAAAACTCCAGATGTGGGTGATTCTGCAAAACGAAACACGCTGAGAGTTTGGCAATTCTTGGAGATTCCCGAAGAATACATTGGAGAAGTGACGGATATGTGTTTTGATTTTTTGATGTCCACCAAAGAACCCATTGCCATCAAAGTATTCTCCATGTCCATCCTCTCCAACATCGTCCAAAAAATCCCCGAACTGAAAAACGAACTGCGCTTGGTCATTGAAGACCAAATGCCTTATGGCTCGGCGGGCTTTAAGAGTCGAGGGAATAAAATATTGAAAGGATTATAAATCTCAAATTCAAAGTTCAAATACAAACTCAAAAAATACAGCATTGAATTTGCATTTGAACTTTGAGATTGAATTTTCTCAAACTTCTTCTTTCCATACCATCCACAACAAATGTAGCAAGTAAGCCAAAATAGGCGTGGTAATTGTTGCGCCTGCTGGATCAGCTTCGGTGAGTTCGTAGCCAAAAAACTGAATACCAATCGTGAACAAAGCCAAAAGTCCAATGGCTACGCCGACCAACATTTTGAAATAGAGAGGTTTATCGAAAGGAAAGTGCATGAGAATATATTTTTGTATTTTGAAACCTTCAAGAATTTATTATTGAAGTAGAATACAAATATAAGAGTTGAGCCGAGAAAATGCTAATTTTCTACACTTTAGCCAATGAAGTCTTCAATGAATTTTTTTTCGATTGCCCATTCTTTCGCACTTTCTAAAAGCCTGCTCCAAATCTTCAATCAAATCCTCTATATCTTCAATCCCTACTGACAAACGAATTAAGGAATCCTGTACGCCAATGTCGTGACGAATCGCTCTCGGAATCGTTTTGTGGGTCATAGAAGCCGCATGGGCAATCAAACTTTTCACTCCGCCCAAACTCTCCGCCAATTTGAAATATTGGGTCGCACTCACGAAATCCAAAGCCTCATTCAAGCGGTCTTCCTTCAACGAAAAAGAGATAATACCACCAAATTTTTTCTGTTGTTTGCAGGCAATGTGGTGATTGGGGTGGGAGGGAAGTCCTGGATAGTGAATCACATCTACCAAATCGTGCTGTTCCAAATACTGAGCAAGTTTCAAGGCTGTATCTGAAATCCTATCCATTCGCAGCGAAATTGTTTCTATGCCTCTAATGGTAAGCCAACTATCAAAAGGGCCTAAAATTCCGCCACAGGCATTTTGAATGAATTTTACTTCCTTCGCCAATTCTTCACTGTTCACAATCACCAAACCTGCAATCACATCACTGTGTCCTGCAATGTATTTGGTGGCACTATGCACCACGATGTCTGCTCCAAAGTCAATCGGTTTTTGGAGGACAGGTGAAGCGAATGTATTGTCAACCACCAAATAGGCACCGTATTGATGGGCGATTTTGCCGATGGCTTCAATGTCTGATATTTGGAGGCAAGGATTGGTAGGCGTTTCGAGCCAAACCATTTTGGTTTTGTCCGTAATTGCTTCGACTACATTCACCCAATCAGTGGTGTCGGTATAATTGACAGTGATTCCAAACTTTTTGAAGATTTTGTCGAACAAACGAAAAGTTCCGCCATACAAATTACTGACTGCTAATATTTCATCACCAGCACTTAGGAGCTTGATAACGCAATCTATTGCAGCCAAACCACTACCAAAGGCAAAACCTGCATAGCCATTTTCCAAACTCGCCACCAAATCCTCCAATACTTTTCGGGTTGGATTATTGCTACGGCTATAATCAAAACCCTTGTTGACACCTGGAGCTTCTTGTACGAAGGTTGAAGTCTGATAGATGGGCACTGAAATCGCACCCGTTTGTTCATCTACGGGAATACTGTGAATAATTTTTGTTGTTGCTAACATGTTGGTAAGTATTTAAAAGTTAAACACTTATCAAGGGGGAGTCACCGATTCACTAAGCATCCTTGATGCTTGTAAATCGGTGACTATTGGGGTAAGGCGTGTTTCTACACAGTTGTTTTTTGCAGAAAAAAGTAGAATGGAATTTATTCCGTTTAAATCACTACAAAAAAAAATCTCTTTTGAAAAATGAATTTCAAAAGAGATTGGCTGTATAAATATTGTTGGTTTCCTAGATGAAAGCACTATTGCTTTCAGCTTATCTTTCCCTTAGAATCTAAGGGTGGGAATTAGCACCTTATACTTGCGTATGAAAATTTTGAAGCAAATCATTGATTTTTTTTGATTTGCATCTTAATACTCATTCTTGCAGCGTACAGGTTGCTAAGGTTTCATCGAGCCTAATCTCTCTACCTTTCTTGATAAGAAAAAATGTTTTAAAAGAACTGCTGCAAATATAAGCCAAAACAAATTGAAGTTCCAAATCTATTTTTTGCTATAGAAACCTACGCCTCTCCACTAAAGAAATAACACATTGATTATTATTATTTTACTTCAAGTAAAAAATTAAAACAAAAAATATCTTCCTCCTTTCTTCTAAATAACACACACTCTTTTTTCCAAACCCAAATCACCATGCGTCTAAAATGGACGAACACAATTATTAAACTTTAACTCCTTAAAATTTAGACAAATGAAAACCTTTCAAAAAAACCTCGCATGGACACTTTTAGTTTTAGCCGCATTGTTTACTGCAAACACCGACATCTTCGCACAATGCCGCAATACTTTGACCAATCCAACAGCCAATAAAAGCACAGCAGGTTGGACAGCTTATGGAAGCACTGCAATCGCAAATTTGGCAGGCGGCAATAAAAGCTTCAAAGTCATGGACAGTGGTGCACATTTTCACCAAGATGTAAGGATTCCTTCGGGCAGCAAATATGTACATTTTTCGGGCTATACCCGTAACAGTCAAAACAACGCACCTACTGGACACGCTTATTTGTATGGTTATATCATGGATGGTAGCGACAAGATTTTGGAATATGTTCAATTTGGAGTGAACAACAAGGGGATGTCTTGGAAACTCGACCAAAAAATCATCAAATTGACCAGTACTGCTAAAAAAGTACGTTTTTTCTTGAAAAAATCAGCTAAAAACGGTGTGGCAGATACAGGTAATATGGCACACTTCGACAACTTGGCTTTGAGCTTCAACTGCAAAAAACTCATGCCTTCTCCAATGTCTTCTACTTGTAGAAATACACTCCGCAATCCCAAAGCTGACAAAGGTGAAACGTATTGGAATTCTTATGGTACAACCAATATCGCCAACTTAGCAGGAGGAAACAAAGCTTTTCAAGTGCAACAAAGCGACTCTCACTTTTACCAAGATGTTCGCATACCAAGCGGAAGTTCAACGGCTTTTATTTCGGGCTATACCCGCAACAGCCAAAACAACGCACCTACTGGACATGCTTACCTCTACGCCTATATCATGGACAGCAACGACAGAATTTTGGAATACGTTCAATTTGGAGTTACACACACAGGAATGATTTGGACTTTGGAAAAAGAAAAAGTAAGCTTGGGTAGCAAAGCGGCTAAGGTTCGATTGTTTATCAAAAAATCATCTAAAAATGGTGTCGCAGATACGGGGAACATGGCTTATGGCGACAACCTTTCGGTTAGTTTTGATTGTAAGAAAGTATTGCTGAAGCCTAAGCAGTATTAGACGATAAAGTAGAATGGAATTTATTCCGTTCATCAAAGATAAAACAAAAACAGGAAGCACTCTTTGGGAGTGACTTCCTGTTTTTTGTTCTGATAAATTTAGAAGAGAGTTCACAACTTTAAAAGAAATTAAAACAATGCTTTAAATGTTGAGGTAAGCAATAATAAAAAGTTTTGATAATGGAAAAAATCAACCTGATGAGTAGAGTTTACTCCAAAACCACCACTTCCCTCGAAAACAATTCCGTCTTCGTTTTCACCACAATGTGATAGAGACCCACAGCCTTCGGCATATTTACCTTCAAAACCTCCTTCTGCAAATGGGCATAATCAATAGAATAAACTGCCTGACCAAGCGCATTGAAAACCGTCAAATTCACATCTTCCGCTGTCTTTAAATCAAGGTCAATATTCACTTTATCACGAGTCGGATTCGGATAGATATTGATAACTCTTAGGTTGGTTACATCCACTTCGTCAATATCCGTAATGTCATTGCAGACCACACCCAAAAAGTCGGCAGACATATCGTAGTCGACCGTAAAATGGTAGGTGATGCCATCTCCATAATCTCTTTCAAATTCTACCAAGATATTGTTGTCCTTGTCTCTCAATCGCACAAAACCATTGCCATCGTTGTTTGCAAAAAAGTTCAAACCATCGTCGTCCGTATCTTCAAAACGCAAAACATAACAGCCTCTATCCAATTCAAATACATCGGTATAAGTCGTATTGCTTGACAAGTCATTACGAGAATACAAGACTTCTCCTTTGTCGTTCATCAACTCATAATAGTTTTCACCTCCAAAATTATTGGTGCGGAAATTCAATGCCAAATTGCCGTCTTCATAGAGGACAGGTGTAGAGAAATTTGTCTCCATATAATTGTTGGCTTCGTATTCATCCGTACCTACATTCGGCTGACTCAATCTCACCCAAAAACGAGGATTGTCTGCTTCAAAACCAATCCAATTGAAGAGGGGTAATTCTACAATTTCTTTCTCCATGATTTCCAAATTACCAGACCAACGATAGTAACAAGGCAATAATTCAATGCCTCCAGCTCCGTAAATTCCATAGGTAATCAAGACAGACTTCAACGTTTTAGCACCTGTATTTTGAATTTCGATAATGGGATTGTCACAAATCGGATTGAGACGACTATACACATCTTTGTTGTTTGGAGCAATGATGTCGGAAATAGCAGCATCCAACTGAAAATTGGCATCATTGTATGTCACCAACTGCGTTTCCATCACCCAATTTCCATTTGGCTCCAGTATAGGTTCTTCAATTTCATAGTCAAATGTCACTTTGTCGCCCGCTCTTACATGAGGTGTGAGTTCGTGATTGTAGGTGCGGACATCCATCCCTGGACACCAACCTGCTCGGTCATAAATCCACGTTCCCCCTTGCGGAAATACAGGATTGTTGGAACATTCTTCCCACAAATCCCATGCAAATTTTCGTTCTCCATTGATGTTCAGTCGGTGTTCTTTGCGGCAAAACTCGGAGCAGTTTTCGTTGTTTGTGCCAAAACCATGTCCCGTTGTACGGGTTTTGACTCTGAAAGATTTGCCCTCTGATGGAATGTCGATTTGACGAGGCTCGCCTCTTGTATCGTTCAAAAAAGCAGTGTATTGGAAACTTCCTGCCCAAATATTGCTGACGCTGATGACATCTCTCGGAGGTGTTCCTTTTATCATCACAAACTTCAAATCCAACAATTCCTGTGCATTTCCCGACTGCAAATATACCTTGTCGTGCAAAAGTGGTGCGTAGTCAGTCACATCAAAAACCCAAGTAAAGCCTTCTGGTCCTAAGTCCAAATTGATGCCATAAGGCGTAATGAATCTGCCCAATTCGTAGCGGACAATATTGCTGTAATAATCTTGGTCAATCCGATTCAAGGTATTTTCGGACACATTGAAGGTAGAGTCGACTGCTTCACCGTTTTCATTGAAGGTATAAGAATAAGTATCTGCTTCCCATACCACCAATTCATCCGTCGGAATAGTAGGATGGTTTGGCGCATCGTCTGGAATGATTTCACCATAAGGATTCTCAAACAGAGTCAATTGAACAGGCATGTTTTCTTCTGTTCTTTCGGCAATATTTACCTCTACTTCTGTGGTAAAAATTCCCTGTTCAAAAGCCACATTTGGGCGTAGTTGGGTTACTTCAATATTTCGGAACAAGTCCGTTGGAGCGATTTGTTGGCGGCTTGCATCTCCTCTTATGATTCCATCGGCTTGTTTGCCCGTTTCGTCTTTTACTGCTACGCCATTGTTGCCATTGAAGGAATACTGTGCTTGTAGGTTGGCAGATTTTGGATGGTCTGAAAGGTCTTGTTTTTCCATCCAAGCTTTGATTTCTGCTTCTTCCAATGCCACACCCCACACTCTTACTTCATCAACTTTGCCGTGAAAAGAAGCGTTTTGCCAACGCCCAATTCGCAAAGGAAAATCACCTGTGTTCAAGGCATTTGTATTTTGTGCCACCAATTCACCATCATAATACAGCTTGCTAACTGCTCCATCGTAGGTCAGACAGAAGTGATGCCAAGAGTCTTTGCTATTCGGCAAGGTAACATCAAAATCAAAACCGCCTCCCCACTGTTGCACTCTCCATCTATTGTCTTGATTGTTTATGGTTCTGAGCGAAAAATCTT
>JBMYXW010000161.1:0-6624 GCA_049608825.1 Chitinophagales bacterium | reverse complement strand
GAGGTACTACTTCTCAAACCGTCACCATTACAGTCAATGGAGACACAGACGTAGAGAGTGACGAAACCGTAGTACTTCAATTGCAAAATTCAGGTGGAGCGGGTAGTTGTGACATCGGCACAGACGACACCTACACCTTGACCATCACCAATGAAGACACAGGGCCCGCTCCCATTTGTCCAGGTGCTTGCAAAGAATTTTGTGTCGATGCCACCGACCTGCCAGTAGGCGGAACCATTGACTACTACTACGACACCAATGCCGCTTTTGATCCTTACAACGGGGAAGGAACTTTATTGGGCAGTACCACGCCTATTGCCGAAGCAAGCCCAGGAGGCGGACTCACCTCTACTTCCTCCAATCCTGCTTGTCCATCCATTTTGGGAATCATGGTGGATGCCTGCAATGGAACAGGAGGAGAATCAGACAATGAATTTATTCTCATGGTCAATGGAAATACAGATTTGGCAGTAACAACTATTGACATTGCAGTAGCAAATACCAGTATTGAAAATATCAATAGTACCAATGGTTTTATTGATGCGGCCACCGTTTCCACCACCATGTCAAATGCAGGAGTGGTTGGTGGATGTTTTACCACAATAGACGGCACCAGCACAATTCCTGCTGATGCTTTGGTTCTTATTTTTACTTCCAGCGACCTATCCAACCCCTACGATTTTACGGATTTATGCAGTTCGGCTGGCACCATCTATGTGTTGATGAAAGACCAAGCTTCAGGCTCAGGTTCTTTCGCCAACAGTAGCGGACGTACTACTGTTTTGACGGTCACAGGATGTGGCTCTGAAAGTTATTCTTATGTAGGTTCTGGCGGAGGAGATGGATCTTTTTTTCAATTCACAGGACCAGACCCCACTTTCTCCAATGCAGGAAACAATTCAGGAACACCTGCTGCGGGCAGTGCTTTTCTAGCTCAAAACAGCTGTACGGCACCTCCTATTGAAGCAGGGAGCGATCCGATTTGTTTTCAACATACTTTTGATAACTCTTTCTGCAATATGGGTACAGACGGTACTTTTTATGTCAAAGGAATTGTAAGACCCTTAGATTCAGCCTGTACCGAAAACGATGCCACCACCGATTTGTTCACCTTCAATATGACCTGCCCAGAGCTGACTTTGAGTATTGCAGGCAACGACAACCCAGAATGTGCGCCAGGAAACATCGAAATCCAAGCCACATTTGATACAGAAGGAATATATGACATTTTATTCACCGATGGCACAAACAGTTATACAGAAGATGGTTTGGTTATCAATGCAGGCAATGTCAATACGCTCGTTACCATCGAAACCATCACCGCAGCAGGAGACTATTTCTTTTCGGTCACTGCTGCATTCTCAGATACAGACGATGATGATATAGCCGATGGAAGTGTATGTGCAGTTTCATTCACAGGAACGCCCAATTTTACTATTTCCACTACACCAACAGCTACTGTTTCCATCGAAACCCCTACCTGTCAAGGAGATGCAGTATTTACCATCAGCCCCTCCAATGGAACACCACCCTATATTGTTACCTACACCGACCACAATGGAGATACCCAAACAGCAGAAGGAGGCCCAGGTGACTTCATTATAGAAGGAGTTGCAGATGGAACTTATACCTTAGTCAGTATTGGTGACGACAACGGACTCTGCACTGGAACACTCAATCAATCTACTACAATTGACCTAACAGACCCCCCAAGCCTCAATCCAATCGCAGTCCAATGCGGAAATGGTGCGACATCTATAGACCTAACAAGTCTTAACAGCAGTATTTTTGGAGGAGCAGCTACTTTTGATTGGTTGGGCATTGACGGAGGAGCAGCCGCAGGTCAAGAACAAAATTATACACCTATAAATGGGCAAACCCTTAGAGTAGAGGTTACTCCAACAGGTGGTTGTCCAGCTTACCAAGATATCAGTTTTGCAGCAGCAGCCTGCAATGCTTGTTCCCTTACTGCAACGCTTACCAATAGCTCACCTATATGTGAAAACGATGATTTTACCGTAACGGCAACAGCAACCAATGGAACTCCTAACTACAACTATCAATGGAGTGGAGGCATTACCACTGTTACTGCAAGTATTGCAATGGCAACTGTCACCGTAACCAATGCCACTACAAGCAATACAGGTACTTACACTGTCACCATCACGGATGGCAATAGTTGTACTGCAACAGCTACAACATCCATAACAGTCAATGCTTTACCAACCGCTTCCATACAAGGTTCAACAGTTTGTTTGGATGAAACAGTTGTATTGAGTGTGACAGGAAATGGCACAAGCTATATTTGGAGTGGTGGCTCAACAGCTTCTACCCAAACCGTCAATACTGCAAGCGCAGGCAACCAAACCTTTACAGTCACCGTGACCAATGCCAACAATTGCACAAACACTGCCACGGCAGAAGTTGTGGTGAATGATTTGCCCACGGCAAGTATTGGTGACGAAACGGTGTGTTTGAATGAAGCATTGACATTGAGTGTTGCGACCAATAATGGAACGGGTTTTATTTGGAGTGGCGGCTCAACGGCTGCAAACCAAGTGGTGAATACAGCGATTGCAGGAACACAAACCTTTGCGGTGACGGTTACGAATGTGGACAATTGCAGCACAACTGCCATGGCAAGTGTTGAAGTGAATGATTTGCCCACCTTGAACCTGCAAAATGTGGTGGTATGTGAAGGAGAAACGGCTGTTTTGGATGCCGGAGCAGGCTTTTCAACATACGCTTGGTCGAATGGAGAAACGACGCAAAATACGGAAGTGGGAGCGGGCAGCCATGCGGTCGTTGTCAGTAATGCAGAAGGATGTACGACCTCTGCCAATGTTTTGGTAGTGGGAGTTGAGGCACCTTCTGCGGTGATTCAAAAAATCGCCAATGTGTGTAACGATGCGGGTGAAGGCAATGCCCAGGTGGTATTGATGGATTTGGTTTTGGGAGGAGATGCGAATGGTGTTTGGACGAATGCTTCGGGAGCTGTGGTGACGGGTTTTGATGGCAGTGGATTGACGGGTACATTTGGCTTTGTTTATACCCTGACAGGAGATGGTATTTGTCCACCTGTGACTTATGGGGTGACCATTGGTGTACAAAATTGCTTGAGTGTGTGTGCAGAATTGGATGGAAACCAAGAAGCAATAGGTGAGAATATTTGTTCGGGCAACAACATTGTTTTGGTCAGTGGAGGAGTGATAGACCATGATTTTGGAGGCGGAACAGTGGAGTGGGTCTATAGTACGACTTCAGATTTTGATGCTTATGGTTCTGATGCAACTGTGTTTACAGGATTTTTACCTGAAAATGTAGGTTGTGATGCAGTGACCTATTATTTGAAGGCTCGATTGGGAGGTGTAGTGAATTGTATGGATTCGAGCGAAGCATACAGTGTGGTGGTTTATCCAAATATTGAAGGATTGACAATGGTTTCTTCGGAAGCTTGTTCGGTGACGGTCGAAACCTGTCCTGACTTTGAAGTGAACTACAATGGAGCAGCATTGACCTCACCCGCAACAATCGAATTGCTTCCTTCGGATGAAAGCCCAATCAACTTTGTGGTAGTGAATCCAACTGCTCCAACTGCTTGTCAAGAGGTGGCATTTACCGAATCTTTTGTGTGTGAAGAAGAGGCGGGTTGCTGCAATTTTGTGGCAGCTGCCAAAATGGAATTGCAGGCTTGTTCGGGCGACAATTTGGACTTGCAGGTGGAAGTAGAAGGAAACTGCCCCAATGATGTTCAATGGTCGAATGGTTTGTCGGGTACGATTATCAATACAGGTGATTTGGTGAATGATACGTGTGAACCGATTGAAGTGGTGTTTACTGCGGTTTTGGAAACAGAAGAAAATTGTCCACAACAAACCCAAACATTTACGATTACGGTCTTGCCGATTCCTTCGATGAACAATATTGAAGTGAACAAAAATGATTGCAGAATTGAAGTGACAACTTGCGAAACTTTTGAAGTGATGTATAGCGTGAATGGTGGTGCATTTCAGGCAGGAACAGCATATACTGCCATGAGTGGTGAGCTTGCAGATATTGTTTTTGCCTTCAACAGTTCTGATTGTGGAAGTTATAATTTGGCGGAACAAATAGTGTGTGAGAACAATTGCCCAACGATGACAGCATCGGATAACCCAACATCGGTTTCTATCTGTGCAGGCGATGAGGCAGTATTGGCGGTCAATGTTGGCAATGCTGATTTGGCAGATGTTGAGTGGTCGAATGGCGAAATGGGCGGCATGATTGAAGTGGGCGATTTGGTGAACAATACTTGTGAACCGATTATTGAAGTTTATACAGCTACGCTTCCTGCAAATGGAGATTGTGCAGCGGCAATGGTTGATTTTGAAGTGACGGTATTCCCAAACCCTTCCAATCAAGCGATGTTGCAGGTTTCGGAAGATGGCTGTACAGTTGAGGCAAGTGCTTGTCCGAATGTGAGTATTTTGTATCAATTGACAGATGGAACGACTGTAGCGAATGACAGCTATACCGCAGAGTTTGGAAGTGGAATTACGATGTTGGACTTTTACTTTACAAGTCCTTATAGTTGTGGGAATGTCGTTTTGAGTGCAAGCATCAGCTGTTTGGAGTTGGGAGCTTTGGGCAATTTTGTGTGGAATGATTTGAATGGTGATGGACAGCAAGACTTGGGCGAACCAGGGGTTGAAGGCATCTTTGTGCATCTATATTCGGCGGATGGTGTGCTTTTGGCAACGACTCGAACGGATGAAAATGGTTTTTATATTTTTGAAGATTTGCCTGCTGGAGATTATTACGTTGTTTTTGACATTCCCGAAAATTATGCTACAACCAACTCCAATGCAGGAGACGATGCATTGGACAGCGATGTGTTGGCTTCTGGATTGACCGAGGTGATTTCTTTGGGGCAAGGTGAGGTGAATTTGACCATTGACGCAGGAATTGTTGGTGTGACCGTAGGTTCTATCAGCAATTTTGTGTGGTTGGATGTGAATGGAAATGGCGTTCAAGATGCGGGCGAACCTGGTGTGCCGAATGTCACCATCAATTTGTTGGACGATGAGGGCAATGTCATTGACAGCACTACAACGGACGAAAATGGAAACTATGCGTTTACCGATTTGCCTTTGGGCAATTATCAGATTGAAGTGGAGAACATCGACGTTGTTTTGGTAGAACTCAATGATGGTGAAGACGATGGAATAGACAGCGATGTGAATCCACTCACTGGGTTGTCGGACATTATCACGCTCGGTTTGGGTGAAAGTGATGTGACGATTGATGTGGGAATTCGACCTTCGAATTGTGGCAACATTGCCCAGGTTTTTGTGGATGGAAACGATTGTATCGTTACAGATGGTTTGTTGAACATCGCTACGAATGAAGTCACCTTGGGCTTTGGAGAAGTGATGGTTTATGTGCTTTACACCGACCCTGAAAATGTGTTGGGCAGCATCATTGCTCAAAACGAAACACCTTCTTTTGCGATTGACATGGATGAAAATCCAAACGTATTTGTGGCGGCAATCTCTGGGCCTGATTTGGACGGAGATGGATTGCCTGATGTGGATGCGATTTGCTTCAATATTGCAATAGGGCCTTCGATTCAAGCGCAGGTGTTGAGCCTTGATGTAGAGTTGGATTGTTTGTCAAACAATTTGAGCTATGAATTGGACATACAGATTTTTGATGCGGTGGATGGTCGTTATGACATTGAAGTGAATGGAACTGTGGTAGAAGATGTGCCTGCCAATCAATTGTTTGAATACGGGAACTTCACCAATGGAGAAACTTACACGGTTCAAATCATCGAAGCAGAAACGGGTTGTGTGTTGGCTTCTGTAGGAGGAATTGGAGACTGTATCAAATTGCCTGTTAGTTTGTTGGACTTCAATGGAGAAGTATTGAAGGAAGGGAATCAACTGCAATGGATTACAGCGAGTGAACTGAACAACGATTACTTCAATTTGTACTATTCTATGGATGGAATTAATTTTGAAGTAATTGCTACGATTGAAGGAAATGGAACGACCAGTGAAGCGAATTTGTATGAGTTTTTACATCGAGAAACTGCCACTGGTACGGTTTATTACTATTTGTCTCAAACGGATTTTGGAGGTAAAACGGAACGCATTTCACAAATTATCAGCTTGAATAGAGGCGAAATAAGTACTTTCGATTTGGTGGAAGTATTGCCGATTCCGAGTAGCGATTTTGTGAATGTTCGCTTCAATGCGCCACAGGAAGCTTCTGATATGCAGATTGGATTGTATGATGTATTGGGCAGAAATGTTTGGAGCAGTTCATACAAAGTGAATTCGGGCTACAATGATTTGGAGGTCGATGTGCGAGGCTTGACTATTGGAGTTTATGTCTTGACTTTGGAGGTGAACGGAGAGCGGATACAGACTAAGATTGTGGTTGAGTAGTAGATTGGTTGATTGGTGAATAGAAAAATGTGTTATTTACTAAACTTAGTAATATTGAATGAGTAAAAACGCTTAAAATCAATACATCTCGAAGAGGAAAATTGTAATGTTATTTTTTCAGCTTTCCTTATAATAAAACGCCCCGAATCTTCAATTGAAGATTTGGGGCGTTTTTATTTTGGTTCTTTGACAA
>JBMYXW010000160.1:0-6645 GCA_049608825.1 Chitinophagales bacterium | reverse complement strand
ATTCATCGTAGCAGTAAATCGTTTGCTTTTTATCACGCACTCGAAAAAGAGGCGTTTCCAAAATATAGACATGACCATTTCGGACGACTTCGGGGAAAAATTGAAGGAAAAAAGTCAACAACAACAAACGAATGTGCATTCCATCGACATCCGCATCCGTAGCCACCACAATTTTTTGATAGCGAAGCCCTTCAATCCCATCTTCAATATTCAGTGCATGTTGCAAGAGGTTGAATTCTTCGTTTTGATAGACTACTTTTTTGGTACTGCCATAGCAGTTCAAGGGTTTACCACGAAGGCTAAATACAGCTTGTGTTTCTACATCTCTTGCTTTGGTAATCGAACCACTTGCAGAATCCCCCTCTGTAATGAACAAAGTCGATTCATAGTTTTTGTCGTTCTCCTTTTTGTTGTTGAGGTGAAAGCGGCAATCTCTCAATTTTTTGTTGTGAAGATTAGCAGATTTTGCTCGTTTTTTTGCCAATTTTTTCACCCCTGCAATTTCTTTTCGTTCACGCTCCGATTGCAGGATTCGTTTGGAAAGCGCATCCGCTACTTCTTTGTTTTTGTGGAGAAAGTTATCCAGTTTTTCCTTCAAAAAATCATTGATAAAAGAGCGAACTGTTGGGCCACCTGGTCCCATGTTTTGCGAGCCCAATTTGGTTTTGGTTTGCGACTCAAAAATAGGGTCTTCCACTCGCACACTAATGGCTCCAATGACTGCTTGACGAATATCGGCTACATCAAAGCTTTTGCCATAAAAATCCCGAATCGTTTTGACTATAGCTTCTCTAAAATAAGACAAATGCGTTCCACCCAAAGGTGTATATTGACCATTCACAAATGAATAATATTCTTCGCCATAAGCATTGCCGTGTGTAAGTGCCACTTCAATGTCATCGTCTTTGATGTGAATGATGGGGTAACGAAGTTCTGTATCGTTGGTTTTGCTGGTCAATAAATCAAGTAATCCATTTTTGGAGTAATAACGCTGTCCATTGAAGTAAATGTTCAAGCCTGAATTGAGGTAGGCATAGTTTTTTACTTGATTTTCAAGGTGTTCGGGAATAAATTTAAAGTGTTTGAAAATCGTGATATCGGGTTCAAACAAAACAAATGTACCGTTTGGCTCGTCCGTAGATTGTATTCGGTGGTCTTTGGTGACAACTCCTTGTTTGAATTCTGCAATCTTCTTTTTACCATCCCGTACCGATTCAACTCTGAAATAGTTGGAGAGCGCATTGACCGCTTTTGTACCAACTCCATTAAGTCCGACCGATTTTTTGAAGGCTTTGGAGTCGTATTTTCCCCCTGTATTGATTTTCGACACACAGTCAATCACTTTTCCCAAAGGAATCCCTCGCCCATAATCCCGCACCGTCACCCGCTTGTCCGAAACCTGTACTTCTACTTTTTTACCAAATCCCATGACATATTCATCAATGGCGTTGTCAATGATTTCTTTGATGAGTATATAGATACCATCGTCTTGTGCTGAACCATCGCCCAACTTACCGATGTACATTCCTGGGCGAAGGCGAATGTGTTGTTTCCAATCCAGCGACTTAATGTTATCTTCTGTATAATTTGCTACTGCCATGTAATTATTGGGGTTTATCGTTTTTTGAAGAAAAATCCTTTATTTTTATCTCTCAAATTTATTAAGAATTTTAGCAAAAATACTAAAAAAAATGGATTTTTGAAAGCATTTTGCTAAAAATGAGCCTGCAAAGGTAAGAGCTTTTGGCGTTTAATTTTTTGAAGAAAGTTTGTTCTATCTATGATAAT
Source organism: Chitinophagales bacterium (assembly GCA_049608825.1). Taxonomy (GTDB): domain Bacteria; phylum Bacteroidota; class Bacteroidia; order Chitinophagales; family UBA2359; genus JAUHXA01. Next base: position 4,857 of record JBMYXW010000160.1, on the reverse strand, counting down.
AGCCAAAAGGAATCAGGTAACTTTTTTTGGAGTTATTGGTAAAAAACAAGAATGCTGTGTGAATAGAATTCAACACAGCATTTTGTTTTGCTTTTATGCTCATAAGAGAACATGGCTTTAACCCTTTAGGGAAGGTTAAAATATTTTTAATTTTTTTTTGTAAAAGTAAAGTTTCAATAATTATACCAAATTTACAAAAAAATATACAAACCGCAATAATAGGCTCAAAATCTTAGGCAAAATTAAATAAATTAGTCATTGAAGATACCAAATAGTTTGCTTACAAATAATTATTTGAATTTGTTTTGTGTACCACATTTCTAATCTAAATCAACTCAATCGTTCAATTTTGTGAATTCCTTCGACCTACTTCAGTTTTTTGGTCAGTAGCTTCAATTCTTTGTTGTCGTGCATATAAACTTCAATATTTCCTTCAAAAATACCATCACGGGCATCCAGAGAGATTGAACGCATATTGATTTTTAAATCGTTGGAAATAATACTTGTCAACTTGTTTACCAAGCCCATGTCATCTACACCACTGATGCGAATATGGGTCAGGAACAACACATTTTTTGTTGCCTTTGTCCATTTTATTTTGACAATTCGATAAGGATAACGGGTGGTTAAATCTTCTGCATTGGGGCAGTTTTTTCGGTGTATGCGAATGCCATTTCCAACGGTGATAAACCCAAAAACTTCTTCGCCTGCTACGGGGCGACAACAATTAGCGATGTTGTAATCTACTTGATCCGCAAATCCTTCAAAAATGTTGATGTCCACATCATCTACCACTTCTTTGGTTGGAATCTTCAAATCTGTGACACTAATAGTTGTTGGCTTATTCTCTTTGTTTTCGACTATTCTATCGCCAACAATATTGAGTTCTTTGAGTTGAGAAAGGTCAAATTTTTTCAGAGAAATTTGATACAAAAACTCCAATCTATCGTGAAACTTGAAGTACTGTGCCAATTCATCAATGATATTGTTCGTCATTGGAACTTTCAAACCTTTTAGTTTGCGCTCCAATATTTCTTTGCCCATATCTGCAATCTTCCGCTTTTCGCTTTTCAGTACCTGTCTGATTTTGGTGCGTGCCTTACTCGTTACGGTATTGTTGAGCCAATCTTCAGATGGTTTTTGTTTTTTGGAGGTGATGATTTCTATTTGGTCACCGCTTTTGAGGCGGTAAGAAATTGGATGAAGTTTGCCATCAATTTTTGCACCAATACAAGTACAACCCAAGTCGGTGTGAATATCAAATGCAAAATCCAAAATCGTTGCTCCGCTTGGAAGGTTTCGTACATCTCCTTTGGGGGTAAAAACATAAATATTGTTAACATAGAGATTGTGTCGGAAATCATGGAGCAAATCTACTGCTGTTCCTTGTGGGTTTTGCAGGTATTCCCTTACCTTTTGAAGCCAATCATCAAATCGCCCATCTGCACGACCACCCTTGTATTTCCAATGAGCTGCGACTCCTTTTTCCGCAATTTCATCCATTCTTTTTGTCCGAATCTGTACTTCTACCCAACGTCCACCAGGTCCCATTACCGTAGTATGCAGTGATTCGTAGCCATTTGATTTGGGGTTGGAAATCCAATCTCGAAGTCTCCCTGGGTTTGGGCGGTAAAGATCTGTGACAATAGAATAGGCTTTCCAACAAAGTGCTTTCCCCTCATAATCTTCCGCATTAATGATGATACGAATGGCAAATAAGTCGTAAATCTCTTCAAAAATGACTCCTTTGTTTCGCATCTTATTCAAGATGGAAAAAATATGTTTGGGGCGACCATAAATTTTAAATTCGCCAACCCCTCCATCTGCTAACTTTTTCTGGACAGGTGCGATAAATTCTCCAATGAATTTTTCTCTGCTTCTTTTGGTTTCGCTTAGTTTTCCTGCAATATCTTTGTAAATTTCTCGCTGCGTATATTTAATAGACAGGTCTTCGAGTTCTGATTTGATCCGATACAAACCCAAGCGATGGGCAATAGGAGTGTATAAAAACAAGGTTTCGGAGGCAATCAACTCTTGTTTTTTGGGAATCATGGCATCCATTGTCCGCATATTGTGAAGCCGATCCGCCAATTTTATCAAAATAACTCGTACATCTTTGCCAAGCGCAAATAATATTTTTTTGAAGTTTTCGGCTTTTTGAGCGACCCAACTTTTATTATAAACTTTTATTTTGGTAAGTCCATCTACAATTTCTGCCACCTTTGCGCCAAATTCTCGCTCCAAATCATCCAAGGTCAAATCGGTATCTTCAACCACATCGTGAAGCAATGCACATATAACCGAGATTGCTCCCAAGCCTACTTCTGTTGCCACAATCTGCGCTACTTCAATGGGATGCAAGATGTAAGGACCGCCTGCCTTTCGCATCATTCCTTTGTGGGCTTCATAGGCTACTAAAATGGCTCTTTCAATTTGTCCTCTATCTGCATCACTCAAAGGTTCACAAGTTTGAATCAATTCTTTGCAGGCTGTTACAACTGCTCGTTCTTCAATTTTTTCATAAATTTCTGTTGAAATCATTTCATTTTTTTTACAAAAAGAGTTTAGGGAAAAATAAAATCAAAATAAAATTAACAATTTTTTGCGGTTAATTCCTAATTATCTGAAAAAAGAGTACTTTTGCGAACTGAATTTGAAGATGCGGGTGTGATGGAATTGGTAGACATGCTAGACTTAGGATCTAGTGCTTAACGGCGTGGGGGTTCGAGTCCCTTCACCCGCACTTTTTTCAAAGCAAGTAAAAACTTGCAGCATTTTTTGAAAGCGACTGATAGCTAATTGCCATCAGTCGCTTTTTTGTTAATTTTGGTGTTCAATAGAAAAGTTTAAATATGTTTCCAGCATATCACAATTCTTTATTCCTCCTGCTCGCCTTGCGAGCTACTATCTAACCTCCAAACATTGAAATGACGGCAGAAAGCCTGCCTATTCTCACCTTTTCTTTTCAAATAATCATAGTTGAATTTTAGCAAGTTGCCTTTTTCGTAATTTTGCAGGCTCATATTCTATAACAATGATTTGTGTCATGAAATAATTCAAAATTTCATTCCCTAAGTTTAGGATAAGTTCTGAATTCAGAGTAAGTCCGTAGGACTTGAACATTGTAGAAGAATTAGATGAGCAACTATCAAACTCCATTGAAGTTCAACCCAAAGACGGTAAGTACACAATGCTGATGTTCAACTCCGATGGTTTGGTAAATACGTTATAGTCGATTTCTTGTTTGTTCAAAACTTAATTGAAGCAAAATATGGCTGAATTTTTCTTAACTGCTTTAGGTGCTGCGAGTTCTACTTTGAAAGTAGCCGAATCCAGTAGAAGTATGTTTTCCAAAATGGATATGATTTTGCGTTACCTCAAACAAGGCAATGTGAGAGTCATTATTTTTGGTGCTGGGGGAACAGGGAAAAGTACTTTGGAGCAAGTCTTGATTGGCAATGAGAGTAAGCTAATTCCCGACTACCAAGAAAGTTTGACCATTGAAAAGAGCAAAATGAAAGGCGATGTAATTGGTTCTTTTTTGACTGCTCCTGGTCAAGAAAACCGAATTGCTAAGGATTGGGGCGAGCTATATGCTATGCTCAAAGACAACAAGGTAAAAGGAATTATCAATGTGGTTTCTTATGGCTATCATTCTGTTCCGTTTAGTCTAAACAACTTTCAAAACCATCCTCTTTATGAGACAGGAATGAACAAAGAAGATTTTTTGATGCTTTACTGCAAAAAGCAAAGAGGGCGAGAAATCGAACTATTGGAAAGACTGAAAACCCGTCTGATAGATACACCAAAGAAAATTTGGATGCTAACTTTGGTGACAAAACAGGATTTGTGGTGGAGTCAGAGAGAAGAGGTAAAGAAACATTATTTAGAAAGTCGCTATAATAAAATCATACAAGAAATTGTTTACGAAAAAGGCAATCAAAATTTCCATCATGAGTACCTTTCTGCTTCTTTAATCATTAATAATTTCAGAATGGGAAACGAAATGATGTTGAAAACTGTTGAAGGGTATGATAGAGTTGTTCAACTTTTGCATTTGAACCAATTGGTTAACACGGTGGGGAGTTATATTCGACAATAAGAACTACATCGACTATGAAACAAAAAAATAGTGCAATAAAAGAATATTTGATTTTGTTGGAAGAATATACCACTAAGCTAGAAGAGTATTATCAAGAGTTGGAAAAGAATAAAAAAACTTTTCGAAAATCAATAATACTGTTAACCCTATCAATAGTGGGTGTCACTATAAATCATATGGTAATTTTTAATTTACCTTATGATTGGTGGAATGTAAATTTCACTATTTTATCCTCATTTACGATAGTAGGTATTCTTTGGTTATTCTCCTTTGGAATGTATAGAAAAAGAGAATTACAGGACAACAAACAAGTTGAAAAAGATATAAGTTGGGTACGAGTGAAAGTTTTAAAATTGACCAGAATGGTTTCTCAATACAACGAGCACATCGAGAAAGATGAATTAATAAAGTTAAAAATCAATTTTTCATTGACTAATGCTGAACATGTTTTATACAAAACCCGAAAATACATGCAAGACTATCACTATGAATCTATTGTCAAAAAATCTAAAGAAGAAGAATTGGAGATTGTCAAGAAATTGGAGGCGGAAAAAACTTCTTGAATTTACCTTGACTCGACTCCTTCAAAAGCAAATAATCCCATATCAAGGAACTTTCCCTACCTTCCAGCAGTTATACACTTCAAACATTCTCAACAAGTAAATCTCATTTCCCAAAAAAATGAATTGTACTTCCCCAACATATCACAATTCTTTATTCCTCCTGCTCGCTTTGCGAGCTACTATCTAACCTCC
>JBMYXW010000159.1:0-6715 GCA_049608825.1 Chitinophagales bacterium | reverse complement strand
ATTTCGCTTTGATCAAGAACCAATTGGAATCTTTAATATGGTACGATACGGTGTTTCGGAGCTTTGAATGGAATCCTTCAATTTATAACATTGGTGGTGGTTTTGACCGTTTGGTAGGTGACAAAGAAATGCCACTCAAGGACAAAATAGCCAAGCTTTATGCCAAAATGAAAAACGTACCTGCTTATTACAAAGCGGCTATCCAAAATATCAAAACGCCTACTTTGGAACACACACAATTGGCGGCTTTTCGGATTGGAGGCACTTTGGATGTTTTTGACAAAAAAATCAGAAATTTAACAGCAGAAGCGAAGAAAGAAGATTGGGGAAAAGTTGAAGCTAAGGATTTTGAAAACCGCTTATCGGAAGCGATTGGAAGTATTCAAATGTTTGAAAAATACTTGAACCAAAGAATATTGCCTTCTTTGGAAAAACGAGACGATGTTCGCAGTTTTAGAATCGGAGAAGAAATGTTTGATAAGAAATTTGAATACGATATCCAAGCGGGCTATTCTGCAAAGGAATTGTATGATATTGCAGTGACCGAAAAAACGGCGATTCACCAAAAAATGTTTGGCATTGCAGATAAATTGTGGTCTAAGTATTTTCCCGAAACCAAAGCTCCGAGTGACCAATTGATGCAGGTCGACCTTTTGATTGACGAAATTTCACAAAAGCACGTAAAACGAGAAGAGTTTATGAATGCCATCGAAAAACAATTGCCTGAATTGGTGGCGTTTGTAAACGAAAAAGACCTACTTTATCTCGACCCTGCAAAACCATTGGAGGTGAGAGCTACGCCTGAATATATGCGTGGAACGGCAGGTGCTTCAATTTCTGCTCCAGGCCCTTTTGACAAAGATGCTCCGACTTACTACAATGTAACACCGCTTGATGACTACAATGACGAACAAGCTGAAAGCTATTTGAAGGAATACAACCATTACATGCTGCAAATTCTGAATATTCACGAAGCGATTCCTGGACATTATGCACAGTTGGTCTATGCGAATCAGTCACCGAGTTTGGTCAAGAGTGTGTTTGGCAATGGTGCAATGATTGAAGGCTGGGCCTGCTATACGGAGCGAATGATGTTGGAGGAAGGATATGGTAACAATGAGCCTGAATTGTGGCTGATGTATTACAAATGGAATTTGCGAATTGCTTGTAATACAATTTTGGATTATTCAGTGCATGTTTTGGACATGAGTAAGGAAGAGGCTTTGGACTTGTTGATGAACGAAGCATTTCAAGAGTCGGCAGAAGCTGAAGGAAAGTGGAAACGGGCGCAATTGAGTCAGGTGCAGCTTTGCAGCTATTTTGCAGGTTTGACCGAGATTTACAATTTTCGGGAGGAAAGAAAAGCGGAATTGGGTGAAGACTTCAATTTGAAAGCTTTTCATGAGAAGTTTTTAAGTTTTGGGAGTGCACCTGTGAAGGAGATTCGGAAGTTGATGGTGAAAACGGTGGACGGTGGACGATAGACGGTGGACGGTGGATGATTGACGGTGGACAAGTTAGATACTGTATTCTGCATGTCTATTCCTCATTTCTTTTCTTCAATATCCCAAATAACCTATCAATGAAGCAACGAAAAAAACAAGATTTTCCGACTAAGGTATGTGTAGTTTGTGAGCGACCTTTCAGTTGGCGCAAAAAATGGGCAGAGGATTGGGAACACGTGAAATATTGCAGTAAGAGCTGTCGAGCTAATAAAAATGACAACAATCGAATCAAAATCAATGAATAAACAGGATTTACTAAAAATATTAATATTGGTCTTATGCGTTCCAATAATAGCGGCTTGCCTCAAAAAAGGTAGCCACGATCCTCTTATTAGTTTTCGCACACGTACCAATCGTTTGACGGGAGAATGGAATTTAAAACAGTTCAGATTGGACAATCAAAGTGTGATTCAGACTACCATTAACTTCAACAATACGGTCTGCGACTCAACTGGAATAGCAGGTACTCAAACTGAAAACCAAACCATCAGTAACGAATTTGAAGATCAACAACTGAACAGCATCGTCAGCAATACGATAGGAGGCATCGGAGAAACTTTCTTGTATGACATTGACCTTCAATATATATTGGATATTGAAAAAAAAGGAACGTATAAATGCAGAGGAAGTTACAGCTACTTTGACAACAGCACACAGGCACAAGTCAATGGAGGGTTCAGTGTGAGGGATAATCCTTGGTATTGGCGAGACGACAACCACAAAAAAGGGGCTGTCACATTTATCAATTTTCCACTCATTGACGTGACAGCTATTGCAAATACAGGCGCACCTATCAGCTACGAAGACCGTACTTTCAACTTGGTACGATTGGCAGATGACGAATTGGCGATGAAATATGAGTCCTTGATTCAAGATACTATTAAACAAATATCAAATCCAGTTGTAGATACGACTATTGGCACTTGCATTCGCAGAAAAACGACTATTACGGATATGGAAGAGGATGTTCAATGGGAATTTGAGCAATAAAAGAGTCGTCAACAAAAATATCTTTATTTTCAACAAATTTTTCACAGTCAATGAATTACACATCCTTCCGTTCATTCCTCCTGTTCCTAATCAGCTTGGTTTGTTTAGGAATCACTTCAACGGCTTGCCAAGATGGGCAACAAGACCTCAAAGTGTTGAAAAAAATCGAAAAACCCTTTCAGTTCCTTGACCAAGACAGCAGTTTAGTATCCGAGAAAGACATGATGGGTAAAATCCATGTCACCGACTTCTTCTTTACTACTTGTCCGACCATTTGCCCTGTTATGAAAACACAGATGTTGCGGGTTTATGATACTTACAAAGATGCTGATGATTTTGTACTACTTTCGCATACCATCGACCCAAAACACGATACCGTTGGAGTCCTAAAAAACTATGCCGAAGGTTTGGGCATAGAGTCTGACAAGTGGCATTTGGTGACAGGTGACAAAGATGCGATTTACGAAATGGCAGAAACCTATATGGTCGTAGCAGAAGAGGACGAGCGTGCACCAGGTGGATTTATACACAGTGGAGCGTTTATGCTCTTGGACAAAAACCGCCAAATAAGAGGCATTTTTGATGGCACAAAAGAAGAAGAAGTCGACCAATTGATAAAGGCAATCAAACAACTACAAAATGAAAAATAATGTCGTTTGGGTATTTTTTGCCTCTACCCTATTCCTAATCCTTCAATTCTCTATTGGTTGTGGCAACGAACCCAGAGATGTTGGGCAAATGCACTACGAACTGTACTGCGCCAACTGCCACAAAAACAATGGAGAGGGTTTGGCAAACTTGATTCCTCCTTTGGCAAATTCGGATTATTTATTGGAACATGTCGAAGAACTCCCTTGTATGATTTACTACGGAATGAATCATGAAATTGAAGTCAATGGGCGTACTTTCAACCAACCCATGCCCGCCAATGCAGAACTAAGTTCTCAACAAATCATGCTCATTGCCAACTACATTCTCAATCAATGGGGAAATGAACATCGAAAAATTTTCCGACAGGAAATAGAACAGTGGTTTGGAGAATGTGAGCAAGGAAAATAAATCCCTCCTTTATGTTTATTTAGGATTTCAATTTCTCATTCTCTCGATGCCGATTCAAGTCTCGTTTCGTTTTCTTCTCCAAATTCTTCTTCAATGCGTCAGTCAAATCCACGCCCGTTTGATTCGCCAAACAAATCAACACAAACAAAACATCTGCCATTTCGTCTCCCAAGTCTGGTTCAGGTACACCTTTTTTGAAGGATTGCTCACCGTATTTCCGGGAAATGATTCGAGCCACTTCCCCTACTTCTTCGGTGAGCATCGCCATATTGGTCAATTCATTGAAGTAACGTACACCTATTGAAGTAATCCATTCATCTACGAGCTTTTGGGCTTCTGCAATACTTAAATTTTGTTGAGAAGGAGTCATATTGTTTTTTTGAGGATTGTTAGAGTTAAAAAATAAAATACAACCAGCGTATTCCTTTGGAATTGAAATAGAAAGATAGTGTTTTTTGAAGACATTTGCAAATACACATTACCCCATTTAGGTTTTAGGTTGTCCAAAACTCACCTTTTAAGTAGGACAAAATCCAAACCTTTGCTTTTCACAAAATGGTCAAAAAAGCAAAAAAGGAAGTTTTTCTTACAACAAAAGATAAAAAAAAGTATGGATTGAAGCCTCCAATTTCTTATATTTGTGTTAAATACATAAGCATTTTCTTTAATTGATGGAAACTGATGAACACAACCGAAACCATTCTCACTTACCGTCCTTTTCTCATCTCAATTGCCTACAAAATGTTAGGCAGTTTGGAAGATGCACAGGATATTGTTCAAGATACATTCTTGAAATGGTTGGGTTTGGATCACTCCAAAATTGAAAACACCAAGTCTTACCTCGCCAAATCTACGGTCAACCGATGCATCAATCACCTCAATGCTGCAAAAAGAATCCCCATTACCTATATCGACAATTGGCTGCAAGATTCTTCTTTTATGAACAAGTTCAATTTTGAAGTGGACTTGAGTGAAAAACTGGATTTTAATTACAATTTGGAAGCGGCTGTTGCTCAATTACTTCAAAAATTAAACCCTTCGGAAAGAATTGTTTATGTCCTAAAAGAAGTTTTAAATTTTGACTATTCAGAGATAGAATTGATTGCAGAAAAAAAGAAAGAACATTGCAGAAAATTGTTGAGCCGTGCCAAAAAACGTATGGAGGAAGAAAAATCTCGTTTTCACTTGGATGCTTCTAAAATGACCCAATTTTACAGCAAATGTGTGGATGCCTACAAATATGGGAAAATGAATGGTTTGATTGAAGTATTGAAGGGGGATTTGGAGCAAGAAAGTATTTGAGTGTTGATTTTGCATTTGTAGAGACGTTTTACCAAAACGTCTGCACCTATTTTTAGATGTAAGCGTTTTTAAAACCTGAACCTACCTTAGTAACCCCACTGTTTTAGAAAATTTGTATTTTTGCGGCTTAAAAAATATTAAAGAACAAGTATTAGACTCAATCTAAAAAGTAGACTTAATCTCCAAACTACTTTCATTTTGATTTCTACTTTAATTTTCATTCCAAATGGCTCTATACAACAAACTGGACAAAAAACTATTGAAGCAAAAATTGGCAGAAGAACCTTTCAAACGGGTTACTTTGTCGTTTTATCAATATGCCAAAATAGAAGACGTTGAAGCGTTTAGGAACGATTTGTACCGAACTTGGGAGCAATACAGCGTTTTTGGGCGGATATATGTCGCAACTGAGGGAATCAATGCCCAATTGAGTGTGCCTGAACCACATTTTGAAGCGTGGAAAACGGCACTATATAGTATTGATTTTTTGGACAATGTACGCTTGAATATTGCCGTGGAAGATGATGGAAAATCTTTTTACAAACTAAAAATCAAGATTCGCCCCAAAATTTTGGCAGATGGCTTGAACGATGATACTTTTGAAGTAACCGATAAGGGCAAACACCTCAATGCCGAGGAATTCAATGAATTGACGGCTGACAAAGAGACGGTGATTGTGGATATGCGGAATCATTACGAAAGTGAGGTAGGACATTTTGAAAATGCGATTTGTCCAGATGTAGATACCTTTCGGGATTCATTGCCGATTGTGGAAGAAATATTGGAGGGAAAAGAGGACAACAACATTGTGATGTATTGCACAGGTGGTATTCGATGTGAAAAAGCAAGTGCATGGTTCAAACACAAGGGTTTCAAGAAGGTGCATCAATTAGAGGGCGGTATTATCAACTATGCTCGTGAAGCCGAAAAGAAAGGCTTGGAGAACAAATTCAAGGGCAAAAATTTTGTGTTTGACGACCGATTGGGAGAACGGATTTCCAATGAAATCATCAGTAAATGTCACCAATGCGAAAATCCTTGTGACACACACACCAACTGTGCAAATGATGCTTGTCACCTGCTGTTTATTCAGTGCAAAGAATGTGCTACCCAATATGACGCTTGTTGTAGTGATGAATGTCAAGAGACCGTTCACCTACCTTTGGAGGAACAAAGAGAACGCAGAAAAGGCATCGAAAAAGGAGCGCAAATTTACCGAAAAGGACGCAATAAACGCTTGAGACCAAAACTATATGAAGAAAGACAAAAATATGACACTTAGGTAAATTCAAATTAAAAGCTCAAATACAAATTCAAACAGTACTTTGTAAGCGAATAGATTATGTTTTAATATTTAGTTTGCTTTAGACAATTAAACCTTCAATATATGACTGAGTCCAAAATTAATTCTAAATAAAATAAATTTAATTCGTCTGATTTGGTTACTTTTGGCATGGAATTTAGATTATGCAGATGAACCCCTCAACTACACCAATACTCCTCGATTTATATGTCGAGACTCAAAACAAAGCTCATGACTTACTCAAGAATAAATATTTCCAATCATCACGATGAAGTTCCTTACTTCTCCTTCAAGCTCTTTTTATTGACTCTTACTATTATTGTCACATTTGGAATCAATGTTTTTCTATTTACGACAAACGATTATTCAAATTTAGAAGTCAATAAATCAAGGACTCCAGCTGCCACTGAGATGGTTACGTTGGTGAAATAAATTATTTTTACCTTTCGTTTGTTCATTAGATTGTAATTTTCAGCCTATAGGCATTTCGAATACAAATTGCCACTGATAATCTTCCTCCAATTTTTCTATCAGTAAGCAAAACAACAAAACATTG
>JBMYXW010000158.1:0-6747 GCA_049608825.1 Chitinophagales bacterium | reverse complement strand
ACAAAGGCAAAAATAATCTATTGATTTTGTGTGATGGAGGAGGCTCGAATGGTTGTAGGAATTATGTATTTAAACAAGCTATTCAGAAGTTTGCAGATAGCACTGGTCTGACAATTAGAATTGCTCACTACCCAGCTTATTGCTCTAAATACAACCCAATTGAACATCGAGTTTTTCCCCATCTTACTAGAGCATTAAGTGGCTTTATGTTGGATACTGTACAGACGGTTAAACAACTTATTGAACAAAGAGCCAAAACCAAAACGGGTTTAAAGGTAGTAGCCAATATTATACATGGAATCTACGAAAAAGGAAAGAAAGCAACTAAAGAGTTTTTGGAGAATATGCCAATTGTCTTTGATGAATTTTTACCGAAATGGAATTATGTAGCTGTACCAAGAGAATAAGGAAATTCAGGAAGTTATTTTATTGGTGTTCCTTAGAGTCATGACAATTGGTCACTGTCGAGTTGAGACCTTTTCCATCTCCACTTACCCAGTCTCCTGCTTGAAGAGGGATGTATTGACTTGCCCAACTCATAAATGCTTTAGAAAGAGAATCGTAATCTATATCTCGAAGAATCGTTCTTGTTTGCGTATATCCAGGAACACCGTGCTTTAAATTAAATAATTCAACTAATTCTTTTTTGTTGCCTTTGAGAAATTTAGCTAATTCCTGATAAGCATTTCGACCACTCATAATTCCTAAAGTGACCATCGTCAAAAAGGGTTGTAACTGGTGACGAAGACCACTTGAATTACGAGTATCTTCAACTTCTGCGAATGCTTCATATAAACTCTTTGCCATATTCTTTTTGTCAAATATACATTTTTTTTAGAACTGATTAGCCCTGCCCTTTGAAGGGGGGGAGGGGGATGTTGCGTCAGTTTTGAACCAATACTAAGTGATTACTTCCCGTTAAAAAAAGTTAAAGCATCTTCAATCCACAAGCCATACGAACCAAATAGGTGAAATTAGCGGTTTTAGGATAGACTCAAAATGAACTTGCCATTCCATAAAGTGTAAAATCATACCAAACCTTTCATCAATCAATAACTCTAGGCTATGAAACCAACAATACTCTTTTTGTTCTTAACCCTGTTATTTTCGCCCTTCATAACTCACGCACAAACAGATACAGAAGCGGATACACCTCCAAAAATCAGTGAAGAAAAACGCATTTACACCACCAAACGGATTGAAGGAGCTTCTCCAACTATTGACGGAAAATTTGACGAAGCCTGTTGGGAAACCGTAGAATGGACAGGAGATTATGTTCAGTGGAAACCCTACAATGCGAAAGCTCCAACAGCCCCAACCCAATTCAAGGTATTGTACGATGACAAGTATATTTATTTCGCCTATCGTTGTTTTGACGACCCCGAAAAAATTGTGCGGCGGATGTCTCGTCGAGATGGTTTTGAAGGAGATTGGGTCGAAATTAATATTGACAGTTATTTTGACAAACAAACCGCTTTTTCGTTCACCATCAGTGTTTCGGGCGTAAAGGGCGACGAAGCTGTTACCAACAATGGAAACAATTGGGACAGTAGTTGGGACCCGATTTGGTACACCAAAACTGCTATTGATGATGAGGGCTGGACAGCAGAGGTCAAGATTCCATTGAGTCAACTTCGATTTGCGAACAAAGACGTACAGGTTTGGGGGCTGCAATCAACAAGAAGGGTTTTTCGAGCAGAAGAACGTTCTACTTGGCAGTTTGTTCCTCAAAATGAATCAGGTTGGGTGCATCGTTTTGGAGAGCTTCACGGATTGGAGGGCATCAAACCTCAAAAACAAGTCGAACTCGAACCTTACGTTTTGGCACAAGCCGAAACGTCTGAAAAAGAGGAAGGCAATCCTTTTGCGACAGGCAGTGATTCGGACATTGACGTGGGACTGAACGGAAAGATTGGGGTTACGAGTGATTTGACCCTTGATTTTACCATCAATCCCGATTTTGGACAGGTTGAAGCCGACCCTTCGGTGGTCAATATTGATGGTTTTGCGGTTTTTTTCCAAGAGCGCCGTCCATTTTTTATTGAAGGAAGAAACATTTTTGACTACCAACTGACTCGTGCTGAGGCAGGCGGACCATATAGCAGTGACAATATTTTTTATTCTCGAAGAATAGGTCGTTCACCACATCATTATCCCGATGTGGACGACGATGCGTATGTGAATCAACCTGTCCAAACCTCGATTATTGGAGCAGCCAAATTGTCGGGTAAAACAAAAAAAGGTCTTTCTATTGGTATTTTGGAGAGCGTCACTGCAAAAGAGGAAGCAACGATTGCGATGCCAAACGACGATGAACACACCAAAACAGTCGTAGAGCCATTGACCAATTATTTTGTAGCTCGTGTAGCACAGGACTTCAATAATCGAAACAGTCAAGTTGGGGCTATTTTTACGGCAGTGAATCGAAGCATCGACAAATATCCCGATTTGGATTTCTTGCGAAAAAGTGCCTATACAGGTGGAGTGGATTTTATCCACAGATGGAAAGATCAATCTCGTTACATCTCAGGAAATCTCATAGCAAGTCATGTGAGTGGAAGTGCGGAAGCCATTGAAGATACACAAAATGGTTTTATTCACAATTTCCAACGCCCCGATGCAGATTACATTGAAGTTGACCCAACTCGGACTTCTTTGACAGGAACGGCAGGTACTTTGAAGCTGGGAAAGGTGGGTGGTAAATTGGTTTATGAAGCGGGTATGACTTGGCGTTCGCCCGAATTGGAGCTGAATGATATTGGTTTTCAACAAAATAGTGATTACATCAATCATTTCTTTTGGGCGGGTTATCGCATCAATGAACCTTTTGGCGCATTTCTGAATGTACGCTTCAATTACAATCACTGGTTTGGTTGGGATATGGGCGGCACGTTTAATTACCAAGCCAACAACATCAATGCTCATGCCCAATTCAAAAACTTTTGGAATGTGGGAACAGGCTTTTATATGGGCAATTATTGGAAAAGTGATCGGCAGCTTCGTGGAGGTCCTTACCTTCAAATGTCGCCGAATATAAACTGGTGGGGCTACGTGAATACGAATCAACGAAAAAAACTGCAGCTAAACGTGGAATGGAATACCAATACGGCGTATGACAATAGTAGTAGCAATTCAGGATTGAGTTTGTTCTTGAATTATCAACCTATACACGCCTTGAAAGTATCGGTTGGGCCTTCGTATAGAAAAAACAATTTGCTGACACAATATGTGGATAATATAGATTTTGGGGAAGAAGTGCGCTATATCAGAGGAGAAATCAATCAAGAAACTTATAGTTTGACGACTCGGATGGACTACACTATCCGCCCGAATTTGACCTTGCAGTTTTGGGGGCAGCCTTTTATCTCAAAGGGTGAATACTCCGAATTTAAACGCATTACGGACAATTTAGGAAAGGAGCTAAACGACCGTTTTCATACTTTTGGGGCGGCTGAAATTGACTTTAATTCGGAAGACGATGAATATTTGGTGGATGAAAATCAAGATGGAACAACGGATTACAGTTTTGGAAATCCCGACTTCAATTACCTTCAATTTCGCTCCAATTTTGTGGCTCGATGGGAGTATATCCCTGGTTCTACGCTCTTTTTGGTTTGGTCACAAAATCGAGGCGGCTCTCCGACTTTGGACGACCGAAGCTTCAGTAGTTTGACGAACAATCTATTTGACGCAAGCGCAAGGAATGTTTTTCTTTTGAAATATACCTATCGATTCTTAAAATAGAAATTTGACAAAAGAAGAATACGATGTTGCGAATATTTTTGATGTTATCTTTGGTGTTGCCAAACAATGTGTATGCACAATCCCTGCAAAAAATCATTGTTTGGGAACAGCACGATGTAGAATCCAAAACGATAAGCAAAAAGGTGATTGAACTGAATGAGAATGGTCAAAAAACACAGGTCTATAAAAACAAAGACCTTCCTTTGGAGAGTTATCTCTATGATGACAAAGGGAGGTTGGTGAAAGAAAGTTGGCGCTTAGGTTCGGAAGGGGATGGCACAATAACCTATACTTATCAAGCCAATTTGACCGTCATTAGGGAGACTTTTTTGTACCAATACAGTTCTGATATTAGAAATATCATTTATGAATACCTCAATAAAAAGGGGCAAAAAAGAGAGCGAAAGCAGTACAAAATTGAAGGAGGGGATTCTTTGGAATTGAAGGAATGGCGTAAATTTTACTACAATGATAAGGATAGTTTGGTTCTGGAGAAATTAGCGATTCTTGGTGGTGAAGAGGAGGGGGAAGAAACACATACGGAATACAAATACAATCCACAAAATGGAAAATTGGAGAAAATCAATAAATACAGTGATAAGGAGCTTTTGAGCCAAACAACTTTTGAATATGATGAACGAGGACGGTTAGTACAGCAATCCTACGAAAATGTGATTTATGGACATGCTTGGCGATACACATTGTTTTCTTACAAGGAGGAATACTTACGAAAAGTTGAAACCATTGACATTTACCAAAAAGAAGTAAAAATTTACAAAGAGGGGAAGCTCATTCGTACCAAAATATACGATGTTATGGATTCTGAAGGCGATGTATTGGAGTATGTGGGGGATTATCAATACAAGTAGTATTTACCGTTTCCAAAATCAAAGATTAAAGATCATGTAATACTAATTCTTGAATCCACTTGATAATTCGTATAGCAGCGGTTCTCAAAACCCATACTGCGCCATCTCCGTTCCATGAATTTTTTGATATGCTTCCTTCAATGTTTCATCAAGTTCGTGCAAAATCGGGTAAAATCCATCATTGTGCCATAGCTGTCTGGCAATGTAAGCTTTGATATAGGTTTTGAAGATTTCTTTGTCTCGCATCAGCATTGTTTCATCGTATTTTGCTTCTTCCAAATCTGATTGTTGTACATAGATTTTGAATTTGTTGAACAACGTTTCATCTACACTATAGGAACTGCGAAAGGCTTCCGCTGATTCGTATTTGCGGTATTTTTGTTGGTTGTTGTTGAAGGTTTCGTAGGAAAATTCGGGAATTAAGCTGCGAACTTGTATGGTAAACAATTCATTTTGAGTCGTATCTAAAGGCACAAAAGTATCGGGCATGATTCCACCGCCACCATAAACGGTGCGTTTGTCAATCAAGGTTTTGAAGGTTAAAGAATCGTTTTCAACTTTCACACTATCCGCACTCTGCAATTCGCCCTGTTCAAAACGCTCTACAATTTCGTTTCGATAGGCATCCACACCTTCTTCATAAGGTTTTTGAATACTTCTACCAGTAGGCGTATAGTAGCGAGCAACGGTTAATCGAAGTGCGCCACCATTCGACAAATCGTATTGTTCTTGCACCAAACCTTTGCCAAAAGAACGTCTGCCCAAAATCATTCCTCTGTCCCAATCTTGCACTGCTCCCGACACGATTTCACTTGCCGAAGCCGAGCCTTCATCGACCAATACCACTAATTCTCCACTCTCAAACAAACCCGCCTTTCTCGCTCGATATTCCTTGCGCTTGTAATGTTGCCCCTGCATATAGACCAAAAGTTTTTGACCGTCAATGAATTCGTCTGAAATGCTTACCGCAGCGGTCAAATAACCACCAGGGTTTTGGCGAAGGTCTAAAATCAATTTTTCCATACCCTTTCCTTTCAATCCAGAGAGCGCATCCATGAATTCATTGTAGGTATCTCGACTGAACCGATTGATTTTGAGATAGCCCGTTTCCTCGTCCATCATATAACTCACGTCCACGCTGTACAAAGGAATATCGTCTCTTTCGATGTCAAATTTCAACAAATCTTTGAGTCCTTTTCGTTTGATGCTAATATTGACGACACTGCCTTTGTTTCCTCTCAAACGTTTCACTACCAAATCATTGGTCATGCCAATTCCTGCAATCGTGCTGTCTTCAATCGCAATTATTTGGTCGCCCGACAAAATACCCAATTTCTCAGAAGGCCCTCCTGCAATTGGAGTCACGACCATAATGGTGTCTCGTACAATGGAAAATTCTACGCCAATACCTTCAAAGTTTCCCTGTAAATCCTCATTCACCGCCTGCAAGTCTTCGGGTGAAATATAGTTGGAATGTGGGTCCAGTTCCTTCAATGCCGCTTCAATAGCCGATTCTGCCAATTTGCCATCGTTCACTCCGTCCACATATTTGGCATCAATATAATTGAACACCTCTTGTAATTCAGAAATGCCGCTTATCCTACTTGTTTTAGGAGATTTTCCATGTAGTTTTTCGTACATTTTGAAGCCCAACTGCATTCCTAATATTAGCACAATAGCAAATATCAAGGGCATATATACATTCAAATTTTGAGGTGCTTTCATATAGATTTGTGAATTAATTGTTTTCTGTTCTTCCAACAACTTGTAAAAGTAATAGTTTTAATGTTTTTTGTGAAAATAGAATCCAAAGTTTATTCTTTAATCTATATTATACTTTGGTCACAAAAAGCAATAATTGAAGGATAAGTGGGAAGACAGATTAAAGAAGCGAGAAGTCAGACTTCAATTACACAAGGATTGAAGATTCTTTTTGTCTCGCTACTTATCTACAAAATTCTTATATAAATGCTGCTTAGAGGAGAATGAGAGCCATATTTTTTTGGATATCGTCCATTTGAGGATTTGGACTTACCTTTTTCGGATTTAGGAGTGAATTTGAAGTGGGAAAAAAATAAATCAGCATATTATTGCCTCAATATTTTGAAGATTGACAATGGTAGGATTATTTTGT
>JBMYXW010000157.1:0-6751 GCA_049608825.1 Chitinophagales bacterium | reverse complement strand
CATGTTTCCTTCACCCGCTTCAATGACCAAAGTAAAATACTGAATAGCACTGATATAGTCTGCCTGTCGGTAAGCTGCAACTCCACCTTGATAAGCGGAATTTGCAGCTATAATACCTGTATCCATTGAAGGTTTTGGTGCTGCCTTTGGCACAAGTTTTTCGTCTGAATTTGGTGAATCTTCTTTTTTGGCAACTTTTGGAGATTCTCCTTCAACTTTGGAATTTATATCGAATTCTTTTTCATCAACCAAGCCTGAATATTGTTTTTGCAAGGCATAATAAGATTTCCCTAAATAGCTATAAGTAGATTCTACAAAGGCTTCTGATGCTTCAATGGCATCTACAAAATACTTCATTGCCTGCTCATAATTCCCCTTTTCATAAGACTTCATGCCTTTTTCATAAAGTTTTTGGGCATTATCATCTTGTCCATACAAATTGACGGAAAACAATCCAGTGAATAAAATCAATAAAGAAACAAATAAGGTTTTCATTGAAGGAGGTTTAATTTTTAGAAGAAAGAAGTAGGATGCGAGAAGAGAGATTCTTTTGGATGAAAAACAAGATTTCATTTTATTTGTCTCTCACTTCCTACCTCTGAAATCCATCATTCTGCAACGACTCGAAGCACCAAAGGTACAATTGTACCTCCACTTATTGAATTGGTATCGAAGCGAATAGTACTTGGGTCAAAATTAATGTCTGAAAGGGGAATCAACCTGTCTCGCAATACCGATTGTATTCGGTAAGCAAGGTCGCCTGATGAATTTTTTATATTCTCGATGATAAAACCCAAGTTATTGATTTTTTCGGAGGAAAACAATACACAAAGGTGGTCTGCTCCAGGTCGAACAATTCCCAAAGCCGTATTTTTGTTGGGTATCACAATCTCTGCACCACCCATAGTAATCAAAGCTGATTCATTGATTCCTTCAAATTTGGAATTCAATCGCTCTTGTCGAGGCCAATGTATATGCGCTTCATTTTCTGCGTCAATGCTGAATATATAGACATACATATCCTGCAATTCATTGCTGGCATAAATCTGGAAATATTGACCTACTTCCCAATCCTGCTTATTCAATTCGTAGTGTGTGCCATCAAAATAAGCCTCTGCATTGTTGAAAATCGGTTTATCACCATTGAAGCCTGCCAAAAACCTAAAGTCAAAACTTCCTGAAAGGCTTACAGGAATCGCTTCTGGTACGATTTCTTCAAAAGGATCTATTTCTTCAATAGACTCATCCTCCAAAATTTCTTCAACGGTCACATCTTCCAATGTTTCTTCTTCAAATCCATTGTCAGGAATAATTTCTTCCTCCATATCACTCATTTCTTCCTCATAAGTCACCACTTCTTCTTGTGTCAATGGTTCGGGCATCAGAACAGGAATATCCTCTTCTTGAATGTCTTGAATCTCTACATTTTTTTTGAAGGTCTTTACTTTTGTTTGGGCAGCAGGCTTCAAAAATAGCTGGTAGGCATACTTGCAGTGACTCGCAAAATGGTTGTATTTAACTTTTACAAAACCACCTCTTGCCCAGTTCTTACCCCAACTGTTCATTATTTCAAAAGCCTTTTGAGATTCATCATAACCTACTACTACCATTGCGTGACCACCTACGGGAGTAGTATTTCCCAAATCGGGCCACCAAAATTTAGAGCCTTTTTTGAGTCGGGCAAAATTCTTGCGAATCTTCATGCCTATAATGACAGGTTTTCCTTGTGATAAACTTTCTTTGATTCGCAATACCTTCAATGCTCCGTCTGCATCCGAATCAAAAAGCGTCATATAATCGGAGACTTTGTACTTTTTGGCATATTCTTGAATCGTAAATTCAGGGTTTTTCTGACAGTTGTTTACATCCCGATCAAAGTCTCTTGCATAACAATCTCCATTGTGCGACAAAAATTCAATGGCATCACTGATACGAGAACCACCATCACAATCGCTTACCTTGATTTGGTTGTAGATAAACAAAGCCGAATGTGCATTTTTAGTGATTGTTCGCTTATCTGTCCATCCATTTTCAATCGCTTGTTGAATGGTCAAAGCACCATAACCTGTTGCCCAGCCCACACAAGAATTGATATCCCCTTGATTACCTACCAAAGGGCAATAGGGCTTCAAATCGACTCTAAGCGGAAACTCTCCAAACTTTTCAGAGTCATAGCGTGCGTGACGAGGTTGAGATTCATACTTTGCATCTTCGTCATCGTCCAAAATCATGCCTGTTGGAAAATCTTTAAAATCTCCATCCTCATCATCTTGAGCAAAAGCAATGCTGCAATAGGTGGTGATACACAGCAATAAGAAAAAACGGAATATTTGTCGTTGAATCATTTCTATTAGGAAGTTTAAACAATTAAAAAAAACTCAATTCTTGATTGATAATCAAAAGTTGAGTTTGAAGCATTCTTTTAATTTGCTTACCAATCCCAATCATCACTATTGGTATCGCTGTTGTTTTGGTCGCCTCCAGTATTGTCTGTATTGTTGTAATCACCTCCTTGATCGTAACCACCCTGGTCATAGCCTCCTTGGTCATAATCACCACTATTATTCGTATCTGAACCTATATCGTCCCAATCCTTAAACTCATAAGGTTCTACCAAATTTTCTTGAAGATAGCCATCTGTGAATTTTTTGGACTGGATTTTTAGAGCCACATACTTGCTTACCAGCTCGGAAGTTGCTCCAATAAGTTCGGTAATCAACAATAGTAGAGGGCTACCGTCAATTTCATCCCCTGTAGCATCTCTAAGGCGTTGTTGGAAGTTTTCGGCATAGAAATCATTCAAATCCTCCAATTGTGAAGACATACCATTGGCATACATATCAGGAAACTCTTCAATAAACTTACGCTTTTTGCGTTCGGTAAGGTCTTTTTTGATATCCAACAATACTTTGTCAAACTCACGTTGGGTAGCTGCATATCCTTGTTCTACGGATTTTACATCCGCAGGCTCATAGAGGCTGGATTTTTGTTTGAAATCTGCAACCGTGCGCTCTGCTTCGTTTCGCATTTCGATATACTTCTTCATGAATTTGGTGTCCAAAAATTGATTGAGGGCTTCATCGACCTTCTTTTTTTGGGCATAAGCGGTGTTGGGGGTGATGGTTGCTACTAAAAATAAGCTAAACATTGCAAGAATTACTGCTCTCATTGTTGTAAGGTTTGAGGTTTGAATAATGTTGGTCTAAAGTTTCTACTACTATGTTAGACGAATTTGAATGGGGTTTTCGGACAGGTTATTAGTTCCAAAATAAAAGAAAAGGTAAACAGGTCTGAACATAAAAATAAAGACAAGCCTTTTCTCCGTACTTTAATAGAATATAAAAGATTAAAAAGGTTAAAAAATACGTTGTTTTTGTTGAGATTTTTTGAATCAAAAAAGAAGTAGGAGTGGTTGCTATGTATGGAAATTTTGAATTTCTTTACATGAGTGAGCCAACTCCTACTCTTATTAAACCATTAAAACCTCTTTTTTTTACTGAAAAACAAAACTCTGCAAACGAGAAATGTTTTTCAACAGCTATTCAATTTAGTAGATTAAGAGATGATATTGTATTCAAAGAACGTCCATTTAATATTCACAAAATTATCGCATTTTAATTTTTTGGTCAAACCATTTTTTTAAGAAACATTGCAGTCTAAAAGCGATAAAGTAATGTAATGTGTTTAAAAACAAAACATTGAAGATAAAATGAAACTTATCATAAATTAAATAATCATTTCCCTTGGTATTTTAATGAAGATTTAGCCATGGACATTTCATCGAAATGATTAAAATAAGCATTTTTCGACATTTTAGCAAAAGAAAAGGTGCTAACGAGAATTTTTAATTGACAAATGCTTGAAGTAAGTAAATTACTTGAATTTGCGCTTAAGTTCGTCTTAGGTTTCTTAATTTGTGATAAAAAAATGCTGCTTTTTTGACATAATGATAATCAAAGCACCTTTTTTAGTTCATTGTAGTAAAATGGACAGCTATTTTTTGTCATTTTTTTATTATCTTTGGAAAAATCACAATTAAATGTGTTTTTTTTTTAATGAAACTATAAACCCAAAGTAAAATGGATAAGGTACAGTCATTAGAACAAGTCATGGATAGTCTCGAAAGTAGAGGCTATGTAGAATCTCTTGCTTGGATAGGAGACAAATTAAGAATGGGTGGAATTTCACTCAATCCTAATCAAGTGAAAATCATTGGTAGTTATGAAATTGAAGAAGAAGAAAGCTTTTCAAAAGTATTTGCATTGACTACTGATGCGGGCGAACAAGGTTACTTGATTGACCTTGGCGGCAAGTTTGAAAGATTTTTACTCAGCTAATCAAATTCAGAACTGGAAGTATTGAATTGAACTAAACGGCTTGACTTGTATAAAGGTTAAGCCGTTTTTTTAATCTTTGGTAGAATTATTGTAGAGATAGGAAAAGTACAGTCCATGTTAAGAAATAATTAAATTATAAACTATTTATTTTTTGAAGGAAAAAAATCATAACTTTGCAGCCGTTTACAAGGCAACTTATTATTTATTTTTCTAAATTAACAAGGTAGTGCGAGAAGAACTTTTCAAGTGGTATTCCCCCAATCTAAGCAAAGACATTGAAATGCAGGTTTTTGGACATGCAGGTTATCCTGTTATTGTATTTCCTACTACTATGGGACGCTACTATGAGGCAAAGGATTTCAAACTCATTGAGTCGGTCAGATGGTTTGTAGAACAGGGCAAAGTAACCATTTACTGTCCAGATAGTGTCAATGAACTCAGCTGGTACAACAAAAAAATTCATCCTGCTCAAAAAGTCCAAAACCATATATGGTACGATAAAATGGTGGTGGAAGAAATCGTTGACAAAATTCGCCACAGATCTCCGACAGGTCGAGTAGCTGTTGCAGGCTGCAGTTTTGGAGGCTATCATGCTGCAAATTTTGCCTTTCGCCATCCAGAAATGGTCAGTCACATGTTGAGTATGAGTGGCTCGTTTGACATCAAATCTTTTTTGGATGGACACTACGATGACAATGTGTATTTCAATAATCCTATTGATTTTATTGTCAATACTGACAATCCTTCTATCTGGGATATGAAAATCGTATTGGGAACTTCAGAATGGGATATTTGTCGAGTAGCCAACGAAGATTTATCAACTATTTTGAAAAAGAAAAACATAGATCACTGGCTCGATATGCGAGGCTGGAAAGAACACGATTGGCCTCTTTGGCGTGAAATGTTCCCCCATTATCTTTCTATGCTTTAATTTTGATACAAACTGACTGTTAATCCATTCAAAAATTATCATTCAGCATTCAAAATTATACTTACCCACCCACAGAGATAGACAAATTCAATAAATTATCAATCAATAAATATTCATTAAAAGATGAAAAAGATAGGTATTCTGTTTGGACAAGAAAATACCTTTCCCCAAGCTTTCATTGACCGAATCAATGAGAAGGCAGTAGAAGGAATAGTAGCAGAAGCAGTAACAATCGACAAAGTAGTACAAGGTGAACCAACTGAATATGCGGTAATTGTCGACCGCATTTCACAAGATGTTCCTTTTTATCGTGCGTACTTAAAAAATGCAGCAGCATGTGGAACGGCTGTTATCAACAATCCATTTTGGTGGAGTGCAGACGAGAAGTTCTTCAACAATGTATTGGCAAAAAAAGTAGGAGTACCTGTACCAAATACGGTTTTGTTGCCTTCAAAAGAACGCCCTGATGATACTTCTGAAACTTCTTTTCGCAACCTTCAATTGTTGGATTGGGAAGGTATTTTCGATTACATCGGCTTTCCTGCCTTTATGAAACCTTATGCTGGCGGTGGCTGGAAAAATGTATATAAGGTAGAAAGTGTTGAACATTTCTTTGAGTGTTACAACGAAACAGGTCAGTTGGTGATGATGCTCCAAGAAGAAATCAAGTTTGATGCTTATTTCAGATGTTACTATTTGAATGGCGATCGAGTACATATCATGCACTATGAACCTCGCAATCCACACCACCTTCGCTATGTTCAAGAACCTCATGAGTTTGCTCCTGAATTATTGAAGCAAGTAGAAGAATATGTAATCACATTGAATCATGCTTTGGGATACGACTTCAATACTGTAGAATTTGCAATCCGTGATGGCATTCCTTATGCAATTGACTTCTGCAATCCTGCTCCCGATGCAGAATTAACCTCTGTTGGAGAAGCAAACTTTGAATGGGTTGTAGAGAATGCTGCAAACATGGCAATTGAGCGTGCATTGAAGCAAAAAGAAGGAGCTAACAACTTGACTTGGGGTACTTTCATGCAAAATAACATCAAGGATTTCACTTCTATGAATGTAGAAGGTGTGAACCAAGCGACAGAAGCTGTTCAGCAAATTTACAGTCACATCGAAAAAGAAGTAGAGGCAGTAATTGAGGTCGAAGAAGCTCCAACTCCTGCTGAACCAGAGGTTATGGCAATGGATTCTGCAACTGCAAAAAACAGTTTGTTGAGCAGCATTGGTACTGCAAGTGAAGAGGAGAAAGAAGATTTGAAGAAAATCAAAGGTGTAGGACCTAAATTGGAAAGTGTTTTGAATTCTATTGGAATTTACACTTTCACACAGGTAAGCAAAATGACCACTCGTGAATATGAGTTGGTGGATAGTTTGATGACCAGTTTCAAGGGTCGTGCAAAACGAGACGAGTGGGCAGAACAGGCACAAACTTTGCTAAACTAAAGTTGCAATAAAAATCAAACCA
>JBMYXW010000156.1:0-6808 GCA_049608825.1 Chitinophagales bacterium | reverse complement strand
ACGATAAAAACTTTCTACTCCGTTAGGAGTACAATATTTGTAGAAAAAAAGGCTCGAAGAAAATTCACAACTCCTTTAGGAGTTGAACCCCTATCAAGTTTCTCTGCAATATTTGGGTTGAACTCCGATGGAGTTCGTACATTCTCCTTCCGACATTGCTACAAATATTTAAGTCCTAACGGACTTCTTCTTTATAAATATATCAAGAATATCAATAGCGAGGGGTTTAAACCCTGTGCTGCGATAAAAAACGATGTCAAAATCTTAATTTTCCTCCTCCTCACCACCTCCCTAACGGCCCAAACACACTCTCTCAAAATCCTCCCAACAGACACCGACACCACAAATCTAAACCAAATTCTCACCGATTACGATTATCCCAAACAATTCACGAACACCCTTGAAGCCAAAAAAATCCTTCCCAATATCCTGTCCCAACTTCAAAATCGTGGCTATATAGCTGCTTCCTTCGACAGCCTTCAAAGCGATTCTTTACGGACTCTTGCTTATCTGTATTTAGGCAATAAATATCATTGGCTGCAATTGAAGAATGGAAATGTGGAAGCGAAAGGATTGGCACAGATTGGATTTAGAGAACGTTTGTTTAGCAATAGTCAAAATGTTCAGATTGAAGGGATTAAGGTATTGAAAGAAAAACTGCTGCAATATGCAGAAAACAATGGTTATCCTTTTGCAGCCGTTCAATTGCAGAATGTGAATATTGGAGAAAATGGAGGTGTGAGTGCCGAATTGTGGATAGAAAAGAATGATTTGGTGGTGATAGACAGTATTTTGACTACTTCAAATGTAAGCATCAGTGAGCGTTATCTGCAAAATTATTTGGGCATCAAATCGGGGCAACCCTATGATGAATCCGCCCTTCAAAAAACGAGTATTCGTATCAATGAGCTGCCTTTTTTGGAGGAAGTCTATGCGCCAAGAGTGACTTTTGTAAGGGACAAAGCGAAAGTGAGGTTGTTTTTGAAGAACAAAAAGGCAAGTCAGTTGAATTTGTTGCTGGGAGTGATTCCAAGGTCTGCGCCTCAAACGGGCTTTGAAGTGACGGGTGAGGGCAAAATCAATTTGCAGAATACATTGGGGCAAGGTGAGGTGATTGAAGCCGATTTTAGAAGTTATCCGAATAGTGCTACCGAATTGAAGTTACATGCTTTGTATCCCTACTTACCACTTTTGCCATTGGGTATTGACGGGCGTTTTGAGTTGTTCCGTAAAGACACCCTTTTTCAAGATGTGAAGAGTTTTTTGGCGGTGCAGTATTTGTTTGAAGGCAACAATTATTTGAAGGCATTTTTGGAGAATACGAGTTCCAATCTTTTGTCGGTCAATGAATCTCAAATAATCAACCGCCAAGAATTACCCAATACTTTAGATGTGCGCCGCAATCTTTACGGTTTGGAATACAATTGGGAACAACTCGATTACCGTCTCAATCCTCGAAAGGGCACTTTCTTGAACCTCAAAGGAGCAATCGGCAACAAACGAGTCAAGGAAAACAATGCCATTCTTGAAATTGCAGAAACACAACCCAACCTCGACTTCAAAGCTCAATATGATGCACTGAACGAAAATCCTGTTCGCTATCGACTGCAATACGAAATTGGGAAATATTGGAAATTGGGTGATAGAGTAACCTTCAAAAACAGCTTGGCAGGTGGAATTCAATCCAAACGTGATACTCTTCAAAACGAGCTGTTTAGAATTGGAGGTAACAAACTTTTAAGAGGCTTTGATGAACAATCCATTCTATCAGTTGCCTACCATGTTCTCAGCCTCGAACTCCGTCTTTTGACCTCTCAAAACGCCTACTTATTCACCTTCTGGGATGGAGCTTTAACACAAAATGAAACCGCTGTTACCGATATTCCTTTTGGTTTTGGAGGAGGGGTGACCTTCCAAACCAAGGCGGGAGTGTTTGGGCTGACCTATGCCTTGGGGCGAGAACAGGGTAATCGGGTGAATTTGAGGGCGGGGAAAGTGCATTTTGGGTATGTAAATTATTTTTGAATTTGCCTTATAGACTTGTTGTCGGTTTGAAGCAGCAAAAAATAAGTTTTACCATTGATTCACAGCCAAATTAAAACAGTAATCCTTACCTTGCAGTTCATTTTTGTTAAATCCAAAATTTTATGACTCTCTCATTCGCATTGCTCCTCCTTATGGCAGCCTTTTACCTATTTGCAGGAGTTCAGCATTTTCGTCAACCCAAGTTTTTCCTACGAATCACTCCACCTTATGTTCCTGCTCCCGAAAAGGTGAATTTGTTGGTCGGTGCTATCGAAATAATTTTGGGAATTGGTTTGCTCATTCCTGCCACCACTTCAATAGCTGCTTGGGGAGTTATCGCCTTATTGATTGCCGTTTTTCCTGCCAATATTTACCACCACCAAAAAGCAAGAGCCAAAGGCAAACACGTTATGGGGACACTGATTAGATTGCCGATTCAAGCCTTGTTGATTTATTGGGCGTATTGTTATACCTAAACTTAGGAATGGCAACTCAATCCATTTCCTTATCGTTTTGTAAGGTAAAAAAAATCTCTCTCCATTCCCTTCTTCAAAAAAAGAATATTTCTTACCTTTAGCATTGTTCCCAACAAAAACTTTTGATTTTTCTATCCTAACCTTGAGAACAATCCCCCGCTTTTTTGTAACCTAAGCCAAAATATTGTCAATTCTATGAGCAGCACTACCATTGAAGTCGCCAAATATATCCACGATTTATTATACGAATACAGTTCCGTTATTGTTCCAGACTTGGGCGCATTCAGCACCCGCAACAAAATGGCCGCAATTAATGAGGAAAACAACACCATCAGTCCTCCTACAAAAACGGTCATCTTCAATGAAAGACTAAAAGTAAACGATGGCGTTTTGGTGGGACATATCGCCAAAATGGAATCCATTCCTCCTTCATTGGTTGAAGATGCGCTCAAAAAATTTGCGGCAGATACCAAAGCCACCTTGCAAGTTGGAGAAGCTGTAGCCTTGGGTAGTTTAGGAACACTTCAATATCAAACAAACAACGGAATTGAATTTTACCCAACCGCAGGACTCAATTTGTCTCTCAATTCTTTTGGCTTTGA
Organism: Chitinophagales bacterium; assembly: GCA_049608825.1. Taxonomy (GTDB): domain Bacteria; phylum Bacteroidota; class Bacteroidia; order Chitinophagales; family UBA2359; genus JAUHXA01. The sequence continues at coordinate 3,705 of JBMYXW010000156.1, read as the reverse complement.
TACTTTAGACCTTCCCACCATTACAGCAACGACACCTCCCAGCAGCAACGAAAATATTGGCGCAGCAGGAATTGGTGGAACATCTGAATTGGACTTGCCTTCAATGAGTGACAAAGACCTGCCCGAAGAAGAAGAAATTCCAACAACAATCGATAGCAAAAGAACGGTGTCTTCTGTCTTGGCCGAAAATGCTCAAAACCTTCCTCCAACTCTTCCTCCCGAAGAACGCCGTCGAAGTGGAGGGGGATGGTTTTGGTTATTACCGTTGTTGATTCTCGGCTTGTGTTTTATGTTGGTTATGCAACTCAGCAAAGACGAGGACAAAGGTAATATGGCAAACAACAATGGTACACAAACCGAGGAAAGTTCTGGTCTATGGAGCATTCCGCCATTTAGTTGGTTTGCAGGTGGAGGTGATACAGACAAGGGATTGGCAGATAATGGCAACAACAATGGTTCTTCAAACACAGATAGTAACAATTCCAGCAATAAGACTAACAGTGGAGATGACAATTCAAATACAAACAAGGGTTCAAATAATACAACTGGTGAAAATGGTTCATCCAATACAACAGATGGAACTATAGAAACCGTTGATTCAGGCAATAAGAATACCAATGGAAGTGATAGTGGCGGCAATACTGGTTCTTCAAATTCAGATAACTCGACAGAAAATACCATCAACGACACAAAAACAGGCGTTGAAGGCAAAGATGTAAAAACTTCCCCTTCAACAACCGACAATACAGATACAAATACCGATAAGAGAACAACTTCAACAACAGATAATACAGATACGAACACGACAAACTCAACTAGTACAAACTTCACCAATGCTTCTGCTCTCAACAATGTCAATATCACAGAAGCAAAAGCAGGCGATTATGCAGCCTCCAATGCACCAAAAGGTTACTATATCATCATTGGGGCATTCAGTAGCAAAGCCAATGCAAACAAAGCGATTGGTAAACTAAAATCAAAAGGTTATGAAGCCTATGCACTTCAAACAACCTCCTCAAAATATTATAGAGTAGGTATCTATGGTACAGCAGATGGCAAAACCGCCAAAGAGCGATACAATAAAGCCAGAGAAAAGGAGAATGCAAAAGCTTGGATGCTGAAATTTTGACCGGATTATGCAAGTTTTTAATTCTTTTTTATATAAAATTTGTTGAATATCTCAAAAACCATTATCTTAATACCGTATTTTTCGGTGACTTAAACTAGCTCCCCTCCGTCTATACAACACTACCCTTTGAAAAATGCTCTTTTGTCAGTTTGACAAAACCACAAATAATAAACCACAAACTACTTTATACCTATGAGCAGAATATTTTATCTGATTGGGCTAATTGTTTCGGGCTTGGCTTTTTTGTATTGGTTTGACTGCGAAAATTTGGATGCCTGCGAAGGCTTTGGTTTATTTGCACAACATGCAGGAACAGATGTAGATACATCACCTCCCCCACCTTTAATAACAACAAATCGACCTGCTTTTATGGTCAAAGATGGCAACAAACAAGTTGTCTCACTCAAAGACCATTTTCGTTTTTCCAAATCCGATATACGTCCATTATCTTCCCCTACCCAACTGCAAAAAGCAGTTGCAGATATGAAAACATATATCCAACAAAATCCCAATAGACAATTGGAGGTAGTAGGTTATTACAACAATCAAGAAAAAAATCCAAGTAATTCAATCTTTGCCAACTTGGGTTTGGCTCGTGCCGACCAACTCAAACAACTATTGGTCAATGCAGGCATTCCTGCCCACCTCATTGTGCCTATTGCCCGAAAAGACGATTTACTGAAATTAGAGCAAGACACTGTATATGGTGGCATTGAAGCAAAGTACCAAGTTCGCAGTATGGCATCTTTGAATATTGTGGATGCCGACAATATAGTAGCTATCTCTGCCAACAACCTATGGTTTTTGAACCCCAAAACGGAGAACAACAATGTCAAGGATTTTGACAAAGAATTTCAACAAATAGCCGACTACCTCAAAAAGAACCCAAATAGAGAAGTCACCATATCAGGTAACTACCGAGACGATGCGACCAAAAACTTAGGCGAAGCACGAGCTGCAATCATTCAAAAACGATTGGAATCAATGGGTATTCCTTCTTCCAAAATTGAAGTAGGCGCTAAAAAAGACCCTTACCTACACGCTTCCAACGACACTGTTTACAGCCCTATTGCTTTCTTATTCAAAGTATCGGAGGCTACCGCAAAAGATTTATTGGCAAAGAAACGCCCTCTTCGTTTCAATAGCAACAGTGCAGATTTATTACTCTCCAAAGAACTGCAAAAGTACCTCAATGATGTAAAAACTTATTTGCTGCAAGACACCAATAAAAATGTTTTGCTAACAGGTCACACAGACAGTGATGGCAAGGATACGGCAAATCAGACCTTGGGCAAAAAACGAGCAGAAGATGTAAAAGTACGATTGGTCAATATGGGCATTGCAGTCGACCGCATCAGCACCTCTTCAAAGGGGGAAAAAGAACCTATTGCTACAAACAACACATCGGCAGGTAAAGCACAAAATCGACGTGTAGAAATTAGTGTTCAATAAACAAATATCCCATCCCGTATTTTTTTCTTTTTTATTCCAATTTGATTAATAACTCCTTAAAGCAACAAATATGTTAATTTTACTAACTCGAATAATGCACTGGGCACCTGGATTGCTCATTGGTTTGATTCTTTTATGGATTTTCAGTTGGCTATACTGCAAACTCTTTTGCCAACCCAGCACCGAAAAACGACTCACTAAAAAATACAAAGGAGAAATAGACGAAATCAAATCCCGTCTCATGTTTTTGCAGTCACAATACGACAAACTTCTCAAAGACAAAGAGGCCGTTGATATTGATTTGCAAACTTGCAGAGATAAAAACACAAGAATCTCAACAGAATTGATTCATACAAATGAAGAAAATAACCGCAGAAAAGATAGAATCCTTGCATTAGAGCTTTTCCAAGCCAAATATGAAGATACGCACAAAAAATACCAAGACCTTGAAGCCAATCACAACAATATGCAGTTGAGTTTTGGACAATTGGAAACGAATCATAAAGGACTACAAGGTGACTTGTCAGAAAGAGACAAAGAAATTGCAGGTTATCGCTCTCAAATTACAGACCTAAGTACCTACAAAGACAAATACAATGGACTTTTCCCTCGCAGCAAAAAAATGGAACAGGAACTCAATGAATTGCGTGCGGCATTGCAGTCTAAAGAATCAACGATTGAAACTCAAAAATCCAGTATTTTTGACCTAGGAGAATACAAAACAAAAGCATTGGCACTCGGAAGTGCTTTGGCTTTGGCAAATATAGCGAAAGGAGAACAAGAAGGCGTAAATGCACAGTTACAAAATGATTACGATGTTTTGGTAGCAAAGCACAATGAATTGAAAGAGGATTATGTTGATTGTAGCAATAACTTAACTACGGCACAGGGCGCAAACCAAGAACTCTCCGAAACATTGGAGTCTAAAAACGATACATACAACATTCTAATGGCACAAGCCACACAACTCCAAGAAGATTGTGCTTATTATATGAACCGCTTGGATGCAGGTGAAGAAACTTACCAAGCATTAGCTGAAAGTTCGAGAGCTAAAAACGATGAGTATGATATTCTAATGGCACAAGCCACACAACTCCAAGAAGATTGTGCTTATTATATGAACC
>JBMYXW010000155.1:0-6815 GCA_049608825.1 Chitinophagales bacterium | reverse complement strand
TTTTGCGATGACTGCCAAAAAGAAAAATCCAATGAAGGATTTGGCTCGTCCAGTGAATACTTTGGGAATGTTGGGCGCAGGTTTTATGGGAGCTGGTATTGCAGAGGTGAGTATTGTCAAAGATATTGAAGTATTGCTCAAAGACATCAAAGATGAAACATTGGTTTCTGCGAACAAAACGATTTGGAAGAGCATCAATAAAAAGGTCAAACGCAAATCCTTGTCGAAAGTGGAAGGCAACGAAATCATGGCAAGAGTGCATGGACAACTGACCTACGACAATTTCCAAACGGCAGACATGGTGATTGAAGCTGTTTTCGAGGATTTAAACTTGAAGCAAAACATACTGGCACAAACGGAAGTGGCTACCAAAGACGACTGCATTTTTGCTACGAATACTTCTGCCTTGCCCATCCACCAAATTGCGGCAAAAGCCAAACGACCCGAATTGGTGATTGGTATGCACTATTTTTCACCCGTTCCGAAAATGCCTCTACTCGAAATCATCAAAACAGAACAAACAGCGGATTGGGTGATTGCAAGCTGTTTGGAATTGGGTATTCGTCAAGGCAAAACTTGTATCGTGGTCAAAGATGGTCCTGGATTTTATACAACTCGTATCCTTTCGCCAATGATGAACGAGGCTTTGCTGTTGATAGAGGAAGGCGCAGAAATCAAAAATCTGGACAATCAACTGCAAGATTTTGGCTTTCCTGTTGGCCCAGTCACGCTTATGGATGAAGTCGGTATTGATGTAGGCGCACACATTCAAGCGGGAGCATTGGGCGATTTTTTCAAGGAAAGAGGAGGCGACAAGGTCAAATTGAGTGATAGCTTCAAACGAATGGCGGAATCGGGCTACAAAGGACGAAAAAACGGACAGGGCTTTTATCAATACGACCCCAAAACGGGCAAGAAAAACAAAGGTTTGGTGAACGAGGAGGTTTACAATTTCTTCAATGGCTCTGAACGCAAAAGCTTTCCTGCCATCGAACTCCAACACCGAACGGCTCTGATGATGGTCAACGAAGCGGTTCACTGTCTGCAAGAGGGAATTATTGCGAATCCTTTGGATGGTGATATTGGAGCAGTTTTCGGATTGGGTTTTCCTCCCTTTAGAGGTGGTCCTTTTAGAATGATTGACCAATGGGGCGCAAAGGAAGTCGTTCGATTACTCGAAAACTTGGTAGAGAAACATGGTGGAAGGTTTGAACCTGCGGCTTTGTTGGTGGAAATGGCGGAGAATGGGAGGAAGTTTTATTGAGACAATAGTACAAATACATTACAATAAATGGTATACTCAAAATATTCTCCTAATGCTCAAAATCAAACCTCACAAATCATGTATGATATTTGAGGTTTGAAATATGATTTGTACGATAATTATTAAACGATTTGCTACCAGTTATTTAGCTTTTCTTTAGTAGCTTCAAAACATAATTTGATAAGTCAAAGGAAATTGAGTATTTTTAGAAGAAAATGAAAAACTCAGAAGATAAATATCCGATTTATACTTTTTCCAGTTTTACAGAAGAAAAAGCTCGTCGAGCATTTGGCTTGAAGGTTCAAATGAACCCTAATGATTTTTTGGATGAATGGCTGGAAAATGCTGCTAAACAAACCGTTGAAGTAGGGGAGGGGACTCAATTACAAAAACTGCAAAATAAACTATCCATTTTTGTGCGAGGTTGGAACGAACAAGAATTGCGTGAGCGATTTATCATTCCTGTGGTAGAATTGGTGGATTTTGATATGTACCAATTGGAGGTCGTTGCTTTTTCGGAAAGAGAAATGAAGGTCACTTACAAAAAAAGCATCATTCAAGGAAAAGTGGAATGGATGGTGGCAACAGGAATTGGAGAACCTCAACAACCTTTCTTTTTTATTCACGAATACAAGAAGGAAAAAGACGCTTCAAATGACCCTGTTGGACAAATTTTAGCGACTTTATATACCGCTCAATTATTGAACAATCAGAAGCCGAAACCCAGTTTGTTCAATCCTTCTCCATCCAATTTTTCTCAGATTCCTCTTTATGGCTGCTATATAGTAGGTCGATTCTGGTTTTTTATGCGGTTGAAAGGTGAGGCTTATTATATTTCAAAAGCCTACGATAGTTTGGACAAAGATGATTTGCAGTTTATCCTCAAAATGTTGAAAGCGCAGAAACAAATGATAATGGAATTGGTGCAAAAGAATTAATCAATACCTACTTCTATACTTAGACTTGTCCCAACCCCCAACTCACTCTTCAATTCCATTTTCCCCTTCAATAACTTCACCCGTTCGCTAATGCCCAATAATCCAAAACCTTGTGAAGAGATAGAATCGACTTCAAAACCGATTCCATCGTCCTCAACCTGCAAAACCACCGAATCCGATTGGTACTTCAATTGCAGAGTCAGGTGTTTGGCAGCCGCATGTTTGACCACATTTTGAACAGCCTCCTGTGCAATGCGGTACTGAGTCATTTCGATGCGAAGCGACAATTTTTGGTAAGTGCCTAAAGGTTGAAAGTTGACTTTTAATGAATGGTTTTTTGAGGTTTCTGCGAGGAGGTTTTCCAATGCCTCCAAAAGCGTTGAATCTTGTAGGGGAGTAGCTCGAAGGTCTAAAACCGAACGACGGGCTTCTTCGAGGTTTGATTTGGTCAATTGTAAGCTTTGACGCACCAATTGCGGAATTTTTGGGTGCTGTGCGTCCATTTCCAAAAAAGCGTCAATGGTTTCCAACTTCAAAGAAAGAGCGGTCAAACCCTGTGCAATGGTGTCGTGAATCTCACGTGCCAAACGATTGCGTTCCTGCATGATTCCCAATTGCTGACTGTTTTCAAACAACTTTGCCCGTTCTATCGCAATACTCAACATATCTCCAATCGTCCGCAAAAGCTCCAATGTTTGAGGAGCTAATTCCTGTGTGTTTTCACTCACCACATTCAGTATCCCAATTTTCTGTCCTTGATGGGACTGCAAAGGCACACTTGCATGATAGCGTAAACCGTCTGTTCCTTTCTTCAGATTTTGAAGTCGAGAGCAAGTGATTTCGCTGATATTGTAGGCTGTTTTTAATTCTTTACCTGTTCCTGTCAGATACTTTTCGATGCACCAACACCAACCTGTAAGTAGTTCTGGTTTTTCGTTGAAAATAGGAGGGAGGTTAATCGCTGCTGCAATATATGCCTTGTGTGTATCGGCATTGAAGAGCCAAATCCACGCTGTTTTGAGCTGCAAAAGTTGGGTGATTTGCTGCAAGGCGCAGTTGAGGGCTTTTTCGAGATGGACCTCTTTGTTGAGGTTTTGGGCGATGGTGTTGAGGATGGTGAGGGCTTGATTCTGTTGTTGGAGTTGATGGAGGTTTGGCATAGTTCGAGGTTTGTTTTCAATAGAGGTTGAAGTTTCTACCTACAATTGTTCTATTTCTTGTTCGCTCAAGCCAGTAAGTTCAGAAATAATCGTAACAGACATTCCCTTTTCTTTCATATTTTTAGCAACTAATCCAATTCCCTCTTGTCTTCCCTCTTGTCTTCCCTCTTGTCTTCCCTCTTGTCTTCCCTCTTCTCTGCCTTCTTGAAGCCCTTCTTCTTTAGAGGTATCTACTACATTTTTAATATCTCGGTAGTATTTCAAACTGCTTTGGTAAGCTTCTCGCTCGGCAGGAGTGAATTTTGCTATTTCAGCAGCCTCAAATAGTTTTTCAAAAACCCTTTCTTGTAGTGCTTTTGGGCGTTTTTGAAGCTCTGCTAAATGTCGAAAAACGAATAACCATTTATCAAAACGAGTCTCCAATTCTTTTTCTGTCTTTTTGAATTTGGGAAGCTCCAAATAGATAAACTTCAATTTATCATAAAAGACATGCCCATCTTGATTCTTCAACTCCACAAAATGGAGTAAGTTTTTATCATTTTGATGGTCGTCAAAAATAAAATCTAAAATACTAATGGTGTAAACAGCTGCTAATTTGAAGTTCCAATCCCCTCTTTTGGCTTGCTCTTGTACAGGGAAAGTAGCATAATAAATGCTCCTGTCTTTGAAGTAGGTTTGTTTGGCTTTTTGTACCTCAACAATGAATTTTTCTCCTGTGATACTTTCACAATAAATATCAAAAATGGCTTTTCTGTCCAAAAGAGTTTCGCCCAAATGCTCATTTTTGGTATAGGTCAAATCCTTAATTGTGTGTTTGGGAGGCAGAAATAAGTTGAGAAAATCTATCAGTAAATCTTTGTTGGGTTCGCTTCCAAACAACTTTTTGAAACCAAAATCGGTTAATGGGTTGACGTACTTATCTGGTATGTGATTGGTCATTTTTAATGTCTTTGTTTGCTTCAATCTAAGATATGAAATTACATTTTATTAACAGTATTCAACAAAGATAAGTTTCTTTGCCCATCCTATTGTTTAAAGATAAGAGGGGTAAAACAAACAAATTACTACACTTTAGAAAGATAAACCCTCGCTTCCCACGGTCTTAAATCCAACACTGTCCCTTCTTCTCCTTCAATCTTGCCCTTGTAATTTCCTTTCAAATATTGAAGTTCATCAACTTCATAAGGTGCTTCAAAAGCTATATGTTCGCTGGTGAAATTCAAGACGACAATCATCGTTTTCCCTTTGATTGAACGTTTATAAGCATATACTTTCTGATTGGCTTCGTCAATGACTTCATAGTCGCCATAGACCAATACGTCCAAGTGTGTCTTGCGAAATTGCAGCATCTGTTGGTAGTAGTGCCAAATAGAATTGGTGTTTTTCAGAACGGCTTCTGCATTGATTTTTGGGTAATTGGGATTGGCTTTTATCCACGGCGTTCCTGTTGTAAAACCTGCATTCAGTTCATTGGACCATTGCACAGGAGTTCGCACATTGTCTCGACCTTGGATGTGGACAGCTTTTAGGAAAGCCTCCATATCTTCGCCCCTCTCTTTGGCTTCTTCATAAAAGTTGAGGGTTTCGACATCTCGATAATCTTCAATAGAAGGGAAGGCTACATTGGTCATTCCGATTTCTGAACCTTGATAGATGCAGGGCGTTCCTCGAAGGGTTAATAGCAAAGTTGCCAATAGTTTTGCGGATTCTGTGTGGTATTTGCCATCGTTCCCGAAACGAGAAACCATGCGTGGAAAATCGTGGTTGTCGAGATAGATATTCACCCAACCTTTTTCGCCCAAAGCTTCATCCCATATCGAAAAACCCTGCTTCAAATCGGTCAATTGGAAATCCACAATGTCGAACTTACCGCCTTTTCCTTGATTGATAAACATGTGTTCAAAGTGAAAAACCATGTTCAATTCGCCTCTGTCTTCACCCACATATAAGAGACCATTTTGGGGAGTCACTCCAATTCCTTCGCCAACGGTCATAACATCGTATTGATTAATGCTTTCACGTACCATTTCCTGCAAAAATTCATGTAATCGAGGGCCATTTGCATAGGTGTTGATGACCACATCGTTGAAACCTCTATTGGAGTCAACATCTTCAAAAGGCAATCGTTTGGAGATAAAGGGAATGACATCCATTCGGAAACCGTCCACGCCTTTGTCGAGCCAATAGCGAATGATTTTATAGACTTCTTGGCGGACTTTGGGGTTTTCCCAATTGAGGTCGGGTTGTTTTTTGGTGAATAGGTGGAGGTAATATTCACCTGTTTGTTCATCATAGTCCCAAGCATCTCCTCCAAAGAAAGATTTCCAATTGGTAGGTTTACTGCCATCTGCTTTTGGAGGTTGCCAGTAGTAATAATCTCGGTAGGGATTGTCTTTGGATTTGCGGGATTCGGTGAACCATTTGTGTTCATCAGAGCTGTGATTGACCACCAAATCCATGAGGAGTTTCATACCTCTTTGGTGGATTCCTTCGAGCATTTCATTGAAGTCGTCCATCGTACCAAAGTCGGTCATGATATTGTAGTAGTCACTGATGTCGTAGCCATTATCGTCGTTGGGAGATTGGTAAATGGGACTCAACCAAAGCACATCTACGCCCAAACTTTTGAGGTAGTCCAACTTTTCGATGATACCTCTTAGGTCGCCAATGCCATCACCGTTACTGTCTTTGAAGCTGCGTGGATAGATTTGATAAATAACTGCTTCTTTCCACCATTGTTGTGTGATTGCCATGTCGCTTATTTTTGGAGTTAAGCTATTTTTTTTAGGGAGTGTTTCTTGTAAAACATTGGATAAGTACTTCTTTGAGGAGTGGTTCTGCAAATTCTACCATGAATTGTTCATCTGAAGGAGACATTAGATATTCTCCAATTTTATGGTGGGCAATACTACAACGAACTCTATAAATCCAATAGGCAGATAGGTCAGTGATGAATTTGGAATAAAGTTCTTGGGTGTTGACTTTTTTAGAAATCTTACAATTTTTCAAGTTCTCATTATCCGTAAATCCTCCACCATCTATAATTTCTTGTAATTCATTTTCTCCTTTTGTCAATGGATTTGAAGGCTTACCATGTGTATAAAAAATTTCTTTTGCTATAGGAAGAAAGGTTTTTATGCTGTCCAATCGTTTGGCTAATTTATCGGTGTTGTTACATTTTAGCCTTAAAATACTTTTCAATCTCTCAATATCATCTTTTCTATAATTGGCTACTTCTTTTATGGCACTCTGTAAATCATCCCCTAAGCTTTTTATAGTTTGGACTAATTGCCAATCAAATAATAACTCTAATAAATGATAATTTTTTAAAAACCGTTCAAAAGCATAGGGTTGTTGAACGGCTCGAATCATAGCCTGTTTATGCCATGTTGTAGGGAGTTCTAAATTCGGAATTGCATTGATTTTTTGGATAATAATAGTCTGTGGAGAAGA
>JBMYXW010000154.1:0-6829 GCA_049608825.1 Chitinophagales bacterium | reverse complement strand
CTAATGTATTCTAGAAGTTGCTCAATATGTCATAAAAATTGCGGAAATAGGTCTCACATAGCAAAAGATAGAAGCCTACTGTCAAAAACTAACATTCTCTTACAACAATTTCACCAATACACCTTAGCAATACAGAGTCTCTCTTTTCACAGCAAAGAGGTCTTATCTCCTCGTCTCTTACTTAAAAAGTTCTGTCACCGTTTCCACAGGGCGTTCACAGACAAAGTTTTGACATCTGTAAATCAAAGTCTTACCTTCCACATACCTATCCACCAACAAAGGGTGTTGCCTATCCCCATTTTCATCCATCATCAATAGTTTATTAGATACAAATAATTGTTGAAGTTCCGAAATTAAAGTGCTTGCATTTTCACCCACCACAGCGATTTCTTGAAGCGGAAACACTAAAAAGGTCATTGCATTCAACCAACGAGCAAAAGATGTAGGGTATTTAGAAATGGATTCTTCCATACTTTTCACCATCTGAACCGCTCTTTCGTGGTATTTTGGTTCGTCCAATAATGCTGCTAACTTCAATAAATTGTGCGCCATCGTAGAATTGCCCGAAGGAGTCGCATTGTCGTAAAATTCTTTCTTGCGAAGTACAATATCTTGTTGACCTTTGGGCGTATAGTAAAACAAAAAACTCTTAGAATCTTCAAAATTCGCAAAAACGTAATTGGTCAATTTTGCAGCCCACTCCAATAACCTTTCGTCAAAACTGATTTGAAATACTTCAATAATTGCTTCAAGAAGCAAAGCATAATCATCCAAAAAAGCAGGAAATTGAGCCTTGCCATTTTTGTAAGTATGCTGCAATTCCCCATTTTCACCCACTGCAAATTTGCTGAACAAAAATTGAAGATTCTCTACTGCAATATCCTTGTAGTGTGCTTGTTGCAATGCTTGATACGCTTTCGCAAAAGCAGTAATCATCATGGCATTCCAAGACAAAATAATTTTATCATCCAGTGCAGGCTTCACCCGTTTTTCTCTCACTTCAAAAAGCTGCTTTCGTGCTTTTTGAAGTTTTTCCTTCAATGCTTCGGCAGGCATCTTTTCTTGCGCTGCAAAATCACGGTAAGTCGTTTCTCTATTCAAAATATTTTTATGCTCCCAGTTTCCGTCCTCAGTGACCTCATAAAAACGGTTAAACATTGCAGCATCTTCCTTCAATATTTCATCAATCTCCGACTTATCCCAAACATAGAACTTCCCTTCAACACCTTCCGAATCCGCATCATACGACGCATAAAAACCGCCATCGGGATGCAACATTTCTCGCTCTACAAAAACCAAAGTATCTTCAATCGTTTCTCGATACAAGTCCTGTTTGGTCAATTTGTAGGCATCCGTTATGACTCCAATCAGTAGTGCATTGTCGTACAACATTTTCTCAAAATGCGGCACCAACCACTTTTTATCCACCGTATAACGAGCAAAACCTCCTCCAATTTGGTCGTAAATCCCGCCAAAAATCATCTTGTCAATCGAAAACAGGGCATGTTCTTTTGCTACATCGTTTTTTGTATAATGATGAAAATTCAGCAAAAACTGCAAACCCATTGTCCCCGGAAATTTGGGAGCACCTCCAAAACCACCATCCTCTTCATCAAAATATTTGGTCATTTTTTGAAAAATCCCTTCCAGCTCTTTGGCTTCAAAAGGTTGCTCAAAATCCAATCCAATCAGCGTATTTTGACTTTTACTTTGGTCGCTTGTCGCAATGTGGTAGGTCAGTTGATTTGCCTGTTCTTCCACATCCTTTCTCCGAGTCTTGAAAGCATTGGAAATTTGCTCCAATATTTGCAGCCAACTTGGACGGTTATACATCGGTTTGGGAGGATAGTAAGTGCCTCCATAAAAAGGCCGTCCATCGGGTGTCAAAAAACAATTCAAAGGCCAACCTCCCGAACCAGACAACATCTGAACTGCATCCATATAAATCTGGTCGACATCAGGGCGTTCCTCTCTATCCACTTTGATATTCACAAAATGCTCATTCATATACGCCGCTACTTCTTCCGACTCAAACGACTCTCGTTCCATCACATGACACCAATGACATGCCGCATATCCAATACTCACCAATATCGGTTTGTTCTCTTTCTGTGCTTTCTCCAATGCTTCGATTCCCCATGGATGCCAGTTTACGGGATTGTGGGCGTGTTGGAGGAGGTAGGGACTGCTTTCGTGGATTAAACTATTCGTGTTCATGTAGGTAGGTGTTTAGGTATTTGTGTATTCAAGTGTTTATGTGACCTAATGTTTTCTATGTGGTTAAAACTCCCAAATCAAGTGCCGAAATCTCTCCGTCTCTGCGTTCAAATTTCCATAACCAAGTGCCGAAAATTTCTCTGTGTCACCGTGTTCAATCACCACTCCAACCGTTGCCAAAGTTTTCAACTGTTGGCAAGGTTTCGTTCAATTCTTCAAAAACTCTCCGTCTCAGCGTCTCTGCGTTCAAATTTCCATAACCAAGTACAGCAGAAACCCCTCTGTGCCTCTGTGTCTCTGTGTTCAACCGTTGCCAAAGTTTTCAACTGTTGGCAAGGTTTCCGTTCAGTCCTTCAAAAAATTCTCCGTCTCCGCATCTCTGCGTTCAAATTTCCTGATTCTAACTACTAAGTCAAGTGAGTAATTATTCATTATAAATTTTTAATTATCAATTAACAAAGCCTCCCAAAGCACCTCAACAGGATGTTTCGCAGCCCTTCCAGTACCATCCCAAATCTGATGACGACAGCTCGTCCCAGGCGCAGCAATCACCATTTTTTCGCCCGCACTCCGCACCGCAGGAAACAGCACCAATTCGCCCACCTGCATACTCACCTCATAATGTTCCGCCTCATACCCAAACGAACCCGCCATTCCACAACAACCTGAAGGAATTACTTCCACCATATAGTTTCGAGGCAAAGACAAGGCAAAAGCTGAAAAATCGGTAGAAGAAAGTGATTTTTGGTGGCAGTGACCATGTAGTTTGATGTAGAGGGTGTCGTTGGAGAATTGCTCCGAACTGATATTGCCGTTTTGCAGCTCTCGATAAAGGAACTCCTCAATCATCAAGGCATTTTTACCCAAAGCCTTAGCCGCTTCTTGGTCCTCTTTTTTGACCAATTTTGGATATTCATCCCGAAAACCCAAGATTGCCGAAGGTTCAATACCGACCAAAGGCGTTTCTTCGTTCACCAAATCCTTGAAAATAGCTACATTCTTTTGTGCCATTTGCTGTGCCTCTTCCACAAAACCTTTCGACAAATGCGCTCGACCGCTTTCCTCATGTTCTAACATCTCGACTTCATAGCCCAAATGCGCCAACAATTGAATCGCATCAATGCCCACTTTGGTATCGGTGAGGTTGGTAAATTCATCGCAGAAAAAATAGACCTTTCCCTTCATTCGTTTCTCAACGCCCCCAAAATGTGTATGCGCTTTTGCAGTCACTTTTTGATACTCCTTTTTGTACCACTTTCGGAGAGTCGTTTTGTAGAGTGAAGGTAGAGAACGTTCAGATGCTACACCCATTATTTTTTTGAGCAAAGGAGCGGTCAATCGGCTTGAAGTGAATAGATTACTAATCGTTGGCAACATTGCAGCCATGCCGTTTAGTTTTCCAAAGTTGGCAAACAGTTTGGCTCGTTTTGGAATGCCATTACTTTTGTAGTATTGATGCAAAAATTCCGCCTTCATTGTAGCCATGTCCACATTTGAAGGACATTCCGAAGTGCAGCCTTTGCAGGATAAACACAAGTCCAATACATCGTAGATTTCCTGTTGGTCAAAGGGATTTTCATAGTCCTTATTTCGGGTCAAAAATTCCCGCAAAATATTTGCCCTCGCCCTTGTGCTGTCTTGTTCGTTTCGAGTCGCCATATAGCTCGGACACATCGTTCCGCCCGACAAATGCGTTTTGCGACAATCACCTGTTCCATTGCATTTTTCTGCCATTCGCAGGATTCCGCCCGTCTCCGAAAAGTCAAAAACGGTGTCCAGTTCGGGCGTTTCTTGTTCGGCTTCGTAGCGAAGGGAAGTGTCCATTGGCGCAGCGTCCACGATTTTGCCAGGATTGAAGATATTTCGAGCATCCCAAGTTTGTTTGAGTTCTCGAAATAATTGGTAGTTTTTTGCGCCCACCATAATCGGTATAAACTCCGCTCGCACACGCCCATCGCCATGTTCTCCACTCAAAGAACCATCGTATTTTTTGACCAACCTTGCGGAAGCTTCTCCAATCTCTCGAAACAATTTTCGGTCTTCCGTGTCCTTCAAATTGAGCAAAGGACGCAAGTGCAATTCTCCCGCATCGGCATGGGCATAATAGACCGATTGTTGATTGAAATTGTCCATGATGTCGGTAAAATCGGCAATATATTCGGGTAAATCCTGCAATTCGACTGCCGTATCTTCAATCACCGCCACAGGTCGTTTGTCGCCTGGTAAATTAGACAAAACTCCCAAACCTGCCGACCGCAATGCCCAAACCCGTCCTACATCTGGCGGAAAGACACGAGGGTAATGATAAGCCATTCGATTGTCTTTCAAGTCTTTTTCAATCATGTTGAGTTGTCGAGCCACTTCTGAGCTATGTTCTGCGCCTACTTCAATAATCAAAATGGCTTTTGGGTCACCTTCAATAAAAAAGCGGTTTTTTTGCTGTTCCGTATTCGCTTTAGTACAATCCAACACGATTTTGTCCATCAATTCGACGGCTCTGACTTCGTGCTTCATCACCAAAACCACTGCCCGCAATGCCTCATCAATCGACTCGAAATGAGCGCACAACAAACCGATTTCGGGAGGAGGAAGTGGGTTGAGATGGATTTTGATTTCGGTCATAAACGCCAGCGTCCCTTCCGAACCTGCAAGGAGTTTACAGAAATTGAAGTTGTCGCCTCCTGAAGTAAACATATTGCTGTTTAGAAGTTCGTCTAAGGCATAGCCTGTATTTCGACGGCGAATACTGGGTTTGGGAAACTGTTCTCGAATTTCACGCTGTTTTTCGGGATGATTCAGTGTTTGGCTGATGTGGCGGTAAATCTGACTTTCAAGGCTGCTCCCAATGCACTTTCTGCGAAATTCGCTTTTGGTCAATCCCTTAAATTCTACCTCCGAGCCATCGCTCAAAATCGCCTTGACCTCCAATAAATGGTCACGGGTACTTCCATAGACTGTTGAATAAAGACCACAAGAATTGTTGCCGACCATGCCGCCAATCATCGCCCGACTTGCTGTTGAAGTCAATGGTCCGAAATGCAAACTGTATGGTTTGAGGTGTTTGTTGAGGTCGTTGCGAATCACGCCTGGTTGGACTCGTACCCAATTTTGCTCGGTATTGACTTCCAATATTTTGGTGAAATGTTTGGAAACATCCACTACAATGCCATCGCCCACACATTGCCCTGCAAGCGAAGTTCCTGCGGTTCGGGGAATAATCGAAGTCTTGTTGTGAAGCGCAAATTGGATGATTTTTTGGATGTCTGCTTCGTTTTTCGGAATCGCTACGGCAAGCGGCAATTCTCGATACACAGAAGCATCGGTGGCATAAATGGCACGCATCATATCATCAAAATACAATTCTCCTGCCAGTGATTTTTGCAGTCTTTGAAGTTGGCGTTTCATAGCTTATTGAATGGTAAAATAAGGCACAAGTTAGGGAATTTCGCCCTGCTTGATAGACAAACTACAAAAGTCTTGGAGACTTTTGTAGTGTAGTTGTGTGATTGAAGGCAATAAAATTGGATTGCTGTTTATTTTCCAAAATTCAAACTCAACCGCACCAAAGACATTGTATTGTCAAAGCCTTTTTTGTTTTCACCATCCATAACCATCATCCGCCAAGCATCAGTGTTAACAGGTTTTCGGGAAAGAATGACATACATTCCCTTGAACTTACCACCCAAAACAGAGGCTTTGTCTTTTGCCATGAAATAATCGTACAGCGTTTGACTGCCTTGTTTCATGGATTGGGCGATTTTGATAACATAGTCGTCATCTCCTTCAATCAATATGCTTGAATAATAGCCCATTGCAGGCTCGATGGGCATTCCTTCGGGAATGGGATGGGGGAGGAATTTGTTGTAATGTTGGATGCTTTTGGAGGTCATTATTTGATGAAGTTTAAAGTGAATGTGAAAGTAAAACAAGGTATTTGGTTGATAGTGCTACAAAAAATGTCATTTTTATTTGAAGTTTCAAAGTTTTTTTCAAAAATAACAGAAAAGTTGTGTGAATAATGAATACAAAACCAATTTTTAGATAGGCTGGTTCTTTATTTTATCTTCAATAATTTTTCGATAATAGAGATTTTGGGAATCAAAATGGAGCATAAGTTCAAATATTATCGAAAAAAGACTTTATTTTGAACTGTTTAGTACAGAATAAAAATTAAAACAGGAATTAAAATGAAGAAACATGATAAACAAAATTTAACATATAGTGAAATAGAGGATTTTTTAATTGAAGGTTTTTCCTTCAATTGGATAAGAGTGTCAGCAATAACATTGTTAATCTTAATTTCTGCAATGCCTTTTCAAAGTTGTTCTAACCAAATCGCATCAACTTATGGAGAACGCTTGGCAATGCAGTATTTTGAAACACCTTCTAAGATAGCGATTGCTAAAAAGGGAGGAGCGAATCCCAAAGCATATATTGAAGCCTTGAAACAAAAGGTTGAGGATTTTTATGAACAAAGAAAATATCGGGATGCTTTGAAGGTTTTGGAACAGATGGTTGATGACAGTTCGATATGGAATGTTTCACAGGTGTATTTTTCTATGGGGATTTGTCATTTTTTGTTGAAGGAAAATGAATCAGCAGTGAAAAGCTT
>JBMYXW010000153.1:0-6877 GCA_049608825.1 Chitinophagales bacterium | reverse complement strand
TACCTCTTATTCATTTTTGTTATGTTATGCTACAAACAGTACCAGAGCGATGCTCCTAGTTGACTATTTCTCAGGAGCATCGCTCCGACACCGTTTGTAGAAATCATCCACCTAAACAAAATCAAGGTACAGCGTACCGACACTATTTAGAAGATATTTTCCAAACACGACAATTTGGGATGCACCCGATGGGGTAAATAGCAGCTTTTGATAGCAAATAATTCAAATCCCGTATTTTGCGAGTTCCCCATTTTCTCTGACGAATGAAGGATTTCAATTCCCCTTCTACAACCACAGAAGTAATAAACACATCGTCAGGTTTTCCAAATTCATCATAGATATAGTCCATAAACTTTGGTCTTCTGACCATCGACAAAAAAATATTGGTGTCTAAAATGTAAATCATTTCCTCAAATCATTCAGCATATCCTCCAAAGATTCATCTTCAAACAAACTATGGTCTATTGATTTCATCGCTTTGCGAAATTCCTTCGTACTGTATTGTTGCTCTTTGATAATCTGCTCAATAGGAATGTGATAAGGAGTCGGTTGTTGAGCCATTGCGTGTAATTTCTCCAATTCACTTTCCTCTTGAAGCGTAGTGTTACCATTGTACTTTGAAATTGTTTGTTCCATCAAAAAAGCAATTTCATCCAATAACTGACTGTCTTTGATTTGAAAAAGCTTTTCGGCTAAGTTTCGTTGTTTTACGGCTATGTTCATTTTCTGCGTTTTAAATTTAAAAAATACGTATCCATCTCACCAAAATAAACACACTTCTTCCTTATTTGGTTTTTAGCCAAAACTTTGACGACGGTTGAAAACCTCGTCAACAGTTGAGGGCGGGTCGTTCAACTGTTGACAAAGTTTGCAACTGTTGTCAAAGTCTCACTCCAATTGAGTGATTTTCCTCGGATAGTGATAAAAGTCACTTCACATAATCAATATTCTTCGTATCTATGCTTACACAAAAGGTATCGGATACCTTCCTTCCTCCAAGATATGCGATACCTTCAAATAAAATCATTCTCTATTGTCAATTATCAGAGGTATCCGATACCTTCCTTCAAAGCAATCACATGAGCTACAAACACAAACCCTCCATTATCGAAAAAATAGCGGAAAAACTCCGCATCATCCCCAATCTACACGAAGACCGAGAGCAAGAAATCGCCTTACCCCGACTCACCGAGCCAGGCGACCTCACCAAATATCCACCCCCCGAACAATGGGACGATTGGGTAGAATACGAAGCCAAAAGTTGGCCCAAAAAGGACAAAAAACACTATTCCATCGTGCCAACCACCTGCTTCAATTGCGAATCCGCTTGTGGCTTACTGTCTTATGTCGACAAGGAAACCAACGAGATACGCAAATTTGAAGGGAATCCCTATCACCCTGGCAGCCGAGGACGCAACTGCGCCAAAGGCCCCGCCACCATCAACCAAATCACCGACCCCGACCGCATCCTCTACCCCATGAAGCGCAAAGGAGAACGGGGCGCAGGAGAATGGGAGCGCATCACTTGGGACCAAGCCCTCAACGAAATCTCTGCTGAAATCCGAAAGGCACTCCAAGAAGGCAGAAACAACGAAGTCGCCTACCACGTTGGTCGCCCCGGTCACGAAGGCTACACCAACCGAGTCCTGCAAGCTTGGGGCATAGATGGACACAACAGCCACACCAATATTTGCTCATCGGGCGCACGATTTGGCTACAATCTTTGGTATGGCTACGATAGACCCTCACCCGACCACGCCAATGCCAAATTCATCTTGCTCATCAGTGCACATTTGGAGTCGGGGCACTACTTCAACCCACATGCACAGCGCATCATCGAAGGCATGATGGCGGGCGCAAAATTGGCGGTTATGGATCCTCGTTTGTCCAATACCGCAAGTATGGCAAACTATTGGATGCCAACCTATCCAGGGAGTGAAGCAGCGGTATTGTTGGCGATGGCTCGCATCATTTTGCAGAAGAAACTCTACAACGACAAGTTTGTCCGAAATTGGGTCAATTGGGAAGAATACCTAGAAAAAGAACAACCAAACGTTGAGCGCACTTTCGAGAATTTTATTGAAGTACTGATAGACGTTTATGCCGAATATACACCCGAATTTGGCGAGCAAGAAAGTGGCGTAAAAGCGGCAACAATTGTGGAAGTAGCGACAGCGATTGGAGAAGCAGGCGAAAAGTTTGCAACCCACAATTGGCGAAGTGCTGCAAGCGGCAATTTGGGTGGTTGGTGCGTGTCTCGTTGTTTGCATTTTTTGAATGTTTTGACAGGAAGCGTGGGAACAGTTGGAGGAACATCTCCGAACTCTTGGAACAAGTTCAAGCCCAAGTTTTTTGATGTGCCGCCTGCCCAAAAATTCTGGAATGAGCTGCATTTTCCGAAAGAATATCCATTGGCGTTTTTTGAAATGAGCTTTTTGTTGCCTCACTTTTTGAAGGAGAATCGGGGCAAGATGGCAGTCTATTTTACAAGGGTTTTCAATCCCGTTTGGACCTATCCCGATGGCTTTTCGTGGATGGAAATGCTGCAAGATGCCGAAAAAATGGGCATGCACATTGCGCTGACTCCAACTTGGAACGAGACGGCTTATTTTGCAGATTATGTGCTGCCGATGGGACATTCCGCAGAGCGACACGACATCAACAGCTATGCGACACACAGCGGAATGTGGATTGCCTTTCGTCAGCCCGTTCTCAGAGAAGCGGCAAGGCGTGCAGGCAAAATCACCGAATTTACTTACGAAACCAATCCTGGTGAAGTGTGGGAAGAGGACGAATTTTGGATTGAATTGTCTTGGCGCATCGACCCCGACGGCAGCCTCGGCATCCGCAAACATTTCCTTTCGCCCTACCGCAAAGACCAGAAAATCAACATTGACGAATACTATCAATACATTTTTGAGCATGTCAAGGGACTGCCCGAAGCATCTGCAAAAGAAGGCATCACTCCATTGGCGTACATGAAAAAATACGGAGCGTTTGAAATCGAAAAAACCTCCTACAACAAATACCTCAAAGAACTGCAAGACACAGAATTGCAGAACACTTCAATTGACCAAAAAACGGGTGTTATCACCAAAGACGGCAAAGAAGTGGGCGTGATGGTGGACGGCAAAGCACACGTTGGTTTCCCCACACCCACCCGAAAACAGGAATTTTTCTCCCAAACGATGGTGGATTGGAAATGGGGCGAATACTCGATTCCGACCTATATCAAAAGCCACATTCACCCCTCCAAAATCGACTCTGCAAAAGGTGAATTTCCGCTTGTTCCGACTTTCCGACTGCCTGTTTTGATTCACTCCCGTTCTGCCAATGCCAAGTGGCTCACCGAAATCGCCAATCGTAATCCAATATGGATGCACACTTCGGATGCCAAAAGAATGGGCATCAAAACGGGTTCTTTGGTGCGTATCAATACCGACATTGGTTATTTTGTGGACAAGGTTTGGGTGACCGAAGGCATGAAGCCTGGCGTGATTGCTTGTTCGCATCACTTGGGGCGTTGGCGCAGACCGCAAGACAAAATCGGGAATCGTTGGGCGACCAATACGGTTTCTATTATGGAAGTGGGAAGTGAGAGGCAGGAAGCGAGAAGGAAGAAGGAAGAAGTGGGAAATGGAATGATGGACGGTGGACGATTGACGGCAGACGATGATAGGAAACGAATGGGTAAGAAATGGAAGATGCAGACGGTTCGGGGTGTGCAGCCTTTTAAGAGCAAGGATGCGGATTCGTCTCGTATTTTTTGGAGCGATGGCGGTGTGCATCAAAATATCACCTTTCCTGTTCATCCCGACCCGATTAGCGGAATGCACTGTTGGCACCAGAAGGTGAAGGTGGAATTGGCTCATAAGGGGGATAAATACGGTGACATCATGGTGGATACGGAGAAGTCTTTTGATAT
This sequence comes from Chitinophagales bacterium, assembly GCA_049608825.1. Lineage (GTDB taxonomy): Bacteria > Bacteroidota > Bacteroidia > Chitinophagales > UBA2359 > JAUHXA01. The sequence goes on along the minus strand of JBMYXW010000153.1, from coordinate 2,952 downwards.
TTACCGAGAATGGTTGAAAATGACTCGACCTGCGCCTGGACCTGGTGGGTTAAGACGACCGCTTTGGTTTAAGCGTCCGATAAAGCCTGCAAAGGAGGCGTATTATATTCGGGATGAGAACAAGAACTCTTAGATACAAAGGAACGAGCTTATTGAAGAACAGAAAACGGTAGTCTTGGAGATTACCGTTTTCTAATGCTCACTAGCGGTTGATTATTTTTTGAAGGATACACCCAAGTAGTCTTTATAGTTTTTGCAAAAAATGTCAAAGAACCATATTTTAGCTTGCCTTAGTCTCAAAAAAATACACCCCCACGCAGCGTTTATTCAAAAGTTGAGTTTATATAGGAGACAACACAATTACAGTACTCTATAAAACAATCAATCATGAACGCAAGAATCCTATTAAACATATTATTCGTATTTCTATTGGCAAGTTGTAGCAAAGATACTGAGGTCGTACAGGAATTGGACAGAGAGGTGTTTAGTCATTCCAAAACAACTCCTCTAACTCATTCTACCTTCTGCAATTTAGAAGATGCAACTATTGAAATAGTTCCTTTTTGTAGTGCCGACCCCGCTAATTTCCCCGAAACAGCTTTTCCTATATCTGTTATCCTCAATGGAGAGCGAATTTTTACTCAAGGTTATACTTATGAATGGAGTACAGGCTCAAACGGTTCTGCAATCACTATCTCCTACAATGAGCTACCTGTATCTTTGATTCTAACAGATGATGAAACAGGTTGTCAAATAACATTGACATTGGATCAAAGCTATTGGGGCAAAAAAGGTGATGATGGAGTTGTTCCTGTCAATAACAATCATCTTCCTACTCACATACTTTTACCAGAAGGTTCTACCGACGGAGGAATTGAAGGAGAGGATAGTAAAAGATTTTAGGTACAATTTTCCGTTCTCATTTTGTATTTCCAAAAAATGAGAACGGAAAACTTTAAAGAAGAATTTCAATAGGTTTTGCCAAACAATTATCTTCAAAAGCTGTTAAAAAGGCAAAACTAAAACAGATGTCAAACTCCTACTTTTTATTCTCCTTGTTCTTATTACAGTTATTTCTTTTCTCCTTTGAGGACATGAAAGCACAAACCAATGACAATATTATTTGGGCTTCCATGAAACTTCACACCAGCTTGGGTGATAAAACCACTTTGGCGATTGCCCCTACTCTCCGCCTCAATGATGATATTTCGGACTATCAAAACATGTCTATTGATATTTCATTGAAGCAGAAGCTGTCTAAAAATTGGTCGGTTCAATTGTTAGAACGAACATGGTTTATTCCAAATGGCACAAATCGACAATTCCTGTGGTTGGATTTGATATACGGTCGAGCTTTTGGAAATATTCACATCAGCAGTGGGCTTCGATATCATTATGCTTTTGACATCAAAGAGAGCGTAGATTCCGATTTTTTTCGCTGGAAAACCATATTTTCACTATTGAATCTTGGGAGAATCAAGCCGTTTATTGGAATTGAACCATGGTTTCAAACCAACAAAATTGGTGATTTTAGAAATATACGATATATCGCAGGGCTAAACTACAAACTAAACGAACAGTTGGGCTTGGGGTTGAAATATTGGAGGCAAGAAACGATGAATTTAGAGCCTTCTCGTGACTTCAATATTTATTTGATGACGCTTTCTTACAAATTGATTTCCAAAAAGAACTAAAGAAATACTACTCCGTATTATTATCTTCCAACTGAAAACTAATCGGTAGTGTAAACTGAACTTTTACTTTTTTGCCTTCATGCACACCTGAAGTCCAATTTGGCATCGCATTAATCACCCGCAAAGCTTCCGCATCACAATTAGGATTAAAACCTTTGAGTATGTTTGCATCTGTTATTTCGCCTTTTTCATTGACAACAAAAGCTATAAAAGTTTTCCCTTCAGCTTTTGCCTCAATAGCCGATTTGGGGTACTTTACATTTTCGCCCATAAACTTGAACAATTCTTCAAATCCACCTGGAAATTCTGGCATCTGGTCGACTTCTTGGTAAATACCGTCTTTCCCTTTATCTGCCACTTTTTTGGCTACTACTTCCGAAATAGGAGTTTGTTTTTCAACTGATTCTGCTTTAGAACAAGAAAACAGTAAAAAGCTCAATCCCAACAAAGGAATCGCCAAAAAATAAGTCCAGAGCGTGCGGTTTTGTGTCTGTGTATTTTTCATCATGAGAATACGTTTTTTAATTTGATGTTTAGAAAAATGATTACTTATTTGGATAACATTGCAATGTATCGCTTGTTGTACAATGAGTTGTGAGTATGTTTTTCGATTTAGCGGATACTGCTTCAATACAACACTATCCGCTAAATATTCGTGAACCTCCTGCAATTTTTGTTGGTACAAATACACAATTGGATTGAACCAGCACACCGCTTTCAAGGCTTCAAATAATAAAATATCATAGCTGTGTAGTTGTTCGATGTGTGCTTCTTCGTGCAAGAGAATTTGTTCTTTTGCCAATTGAGGCAGTTGTTGTGTGTTGATGACCAAATATTTGAAGAAGGAGAAGGTTGGTAATTGTTGGGTTTCGATGAGGTGATAACCTTTCTCCGTCACTACACTATTTGCCTTGTGTTTTTGGACAAAATGCCCAAACGACCACAACTGACCTATCAATCGAAAGCTGAACAACAATACGCCTGTAAAATAAATGATACTCAATACTTCGACCAAGCCCATATTTTGCTGCAATCGTTGGCTCGCTTCTGCTTCAATAGAAATGCTCTGCAAAACATAAGACCATGTTGGAGCTTCGGCAATGGTTTCATAATCATACACCAATGGTATTTGGAGCAATGGCAAAACGAAAGCGGTCACTGCACTCAACAATAGGAAACAGCGATTCCATTGAAGGGAGGTTTGATTTTGTAGTAAAAAGCAATAAAATAGGTAAAATAAGGTCATGCAGAGGCTGAC
>JBMYXW010000152.1:0-6892 GCA_049608825.1 Chitinophagales bacterium | reverse complement strand
TAAGAGGAAATGGCGCGGCTGCAATTTATCATTTGATGGAAGATGCCGCAACTGCCGAAATCTCCAGAACCCAAGTTTGGCAATGGATTCACAATGACGCAACATTGGAGGATGGACGTAGCATTACTTATGAATTGTACCGTCAATTTTTGCCAGAGGAATTGGATAAAATGAAAGAATATGTTGGGGCTGAAAAATTTGACAATGGCAAATTTGAAGAAGCAACAGGATTATTTGACCGATTGGTGAAGGACAAAGAATTTATTGAGTTTTTGACTTTACCAGCTTATGAATTAATCTAAACGGCGGACGGTCGCTTTGCTTGACGATAGACGGGATTAATCAAAATAGAAAGATTCTCTGATAAAACAGTAAAATGAGACTAGACCGTAACTAAAGTTTTTAACAGTATGCCAAAACTGGCGCAACATCCCCCTTACCCCCTTCAAAGGGGGAATGCACTGATACTGAGGAAACTCCCCCTTTGAAGGGGGCGGGGGGGATGTAAATGGACGAATTTGGTCATAGAATGATGTTAAAAAACGTATGTTCCAGTGTCTTTAAGAACCCAAAATATTAAAAAACAACACATAAAAAAGCCCTTTCCGTCAACTTTGGCGAGTACAGGAAAGGACAATATTATTAACAGCATTAATAACAACGTAAACTTACGAAAACGGGGCGAAATATTGAAGTTCACCCTCTAAAAGGAGCTTGGGAAACCAGTTCAAGAATGTATTTTTCGTTGTTATTAAACATTAAATTCACACCTTATGACAACTTATAAATCTGCAATTGAAGCCGTGCGTGCGCTTAAAGCAAAGCATGGAAGTACTTGGTCTTCAATCAGCCCTGAAAATGCAGCACGTATTACAGTGCAAAACCGTTTCAAAACGGGATTGGACATAGCCAAATATACAGCCGCTATTATGCGTGAAGATATGGCTGCTTATGACGCTGATTCGTCAAATTATACCCAATCTTTGGGCTGCTGGCATGGATTTGTAGCGCAGCAAAAAATGATTGCAGTCAAAAAACACTATGGCACGACCTCCAAAAAATATCTATACCTTTCTGGTTGGATGGTGGCAGCTTTGCGTTCTGAATTTGGCCCTTTGCCCGACCAATCCATGCACGAAAAAACAGCCGTTCCTAAGCTAATCGAAGAATTGTACAGTTTTTTGCGTCAAGCAGATGCAGTTGAATTGAACGACTTATTCCGTCGTTTAGAAAAAGGGGAAGATGTTCAATCGGAGATAGATAACTTTGAAACTCATGTAGTTCCGATTATTGCAGATATTGATGCAGGTTTCGGAAATGAGGAAGCGACTTACTTATTAGCCAAGAAAATGATTGAAGCGGGAGCATGTGCGCTTCAAATCGAAAACCAAGTTTCTGATGCCAAACAATGTGGTCATCAAGATGGTAAAGTAACCGTTCCACACGAAGATTTCATCGCCAAATTGAATGCATTGCGTTATGCCTTTTTAGAATTGGGCGTAGAAGAAGGTATCATTGTCGCACGGACAGATTCGGAAGGTGCTGGTTTGACCCAAAAATTACCAGTCTCTAAAGAAAAAGGTGATTTGGCTTCTAAATACTTAGCTTTTGTGGAGGCAGAAGAAGTAGCTATTGAAGATGCCAACGAAAACGATGTATTGTTGAAGCGAGATGGCAAATTGGTGCGTCCTGTTCGTATGCCAAACGGTTTGTACAAATTTAGAGAAGGAACGAATATTGACCGAGTTGTTTTGGACTGTGTAACAAGCCTACAAAACGGTGCAGATTTGCTTTGGATTGAAACTCCGACTCCGCATGTTGGTCAAATTGCACAGATGGTCAATCGGGTGAAGGAACAAGTACCGAATGCGAAGTTGGTTTACAACAATTCTCCTTCCTTCAATTGGACCATCAATTTCCGCCAACAAGCGTATGACGCAATGTTGGAAGAAGGCGAAGATGTTTCTATGTATAACCGTATAGCTTTGATGGATGTCAAATACGACAATACGGAATTGTCTTATCGTGCCGACGAAATGATTCGCACTTTCCAAGTAGATGCAGCTCGTGATGCAGGTGTTTTCCATCACCTAATCACCTTGCCTACTTACCACACTACTGCTTTGCAAATGAACAATTTGGCAGAGGGTTACTTCGGCGAAATGGGTATGTTGGCGTATGTTCGTGGTATTCAGCGTGAAGAAATCCGTAAAGGTGTATCTTGTGTGAAACACCAACGAATGTCTGGTTCTGACTTGGGGGATAGCCACAAAACTTTCTTTGCGGGTGACAAAGCATTGAAGGCGAGTGGTGCTAAAAATACAAGTAATCAGTTTGAGCCTGTTCCTGTTTTGGAGATGGCGCATTAATAATGCTGAATGAATAAATGTTGAATTTTGAATGAGTGAAAATGCTCAAAATCAATGCATATCGAAGATAAAAATTGTAATATTATTTTTGTAAGGAGTTGATTTTAAAGATTCTCATTATTCAAAATTTTGCTTAGAGACTTTTGAAGTTTTTGTTCTGAAAGAAAGAGGTTTATTTTGCTCTCCTTCAATTTCTTAGCACTAAACTTCAAAAGTTTTTTTACTTCAAAAAAGCAATATACCTGCCCGTTCAAGTGTCCACACTTGAGCGAAATCCATGTGGCAAGTCTCATTGGTTTCCAAAAAATAGTTCGTGGTTTTGCTAAGTCCGTTAGGGCTTGAATATTTGTAGAAAAATGAAAAGAGTAATGATAGAACTCCATCGGAGTTCAACCCAAATGCTATAAGAAAAGGTGGTTCATAGGTTCAACTCCTAACGGAGTTGGTAATTTCATCTTTAGACAGTTACTACAAATATTTCACTCCTAGCGGAGTTGGTGATTTTATCTTTAGGCAGTTTCTACAAATATTTCACTCCTAACAGAGTAACACTACTAAGATAGTTTAAGAAAAAAAATACAATGTCAAAAATATTCAATCCAACCCAAAGAGTCTTGCTTGGACCGGGACCTTCTGATGTTCACCCCAGAGTACTAAAAGCCCTGTCCACACCACTGCAAGGACACCTTGACCCTGAGTTCGTCGAAACGATGAATGAGGTAAAAAGCATGGTTCAACAAACTTTTCTGACCAAAAATGAGCTGACCTTTGTGGTTTCTGCTCCTGGGAGCGCAGGAATGGAAACTTGTTTGGTCAATTTGTTGGAGCCAGGAGACGAATGTATTATTTGTGTCAATGGTGTTTTTGGTGGAAGGATGGTCAATATTGCCAAAAGATGTGGCGCAATAGTACATACGGTGAATACCAAATGGGGGGAAATAACGGAAGTGGCACAAATCAAAAAGGCACTTGAAAAATGCCCGAATCCCAAATTGGTTGCATTGGTTCATGCGGAGACTTCAACAGGAGCTTTACAGCCTTTGGAGGAAATCAGCGACCTTGTACACAATGCCAATAGTCTTTTGTTAGTGGATGCAGTGACTTCTTATTGCGGTGTGCCTTTGAAGGTAGATGATTGGAATATTGATGCCATTTATACAGGTTCTCAAAAATCGCTAAGTGCGCCTCCAGGCTTGTCTCCTGTTAGTTTTTCTGAAGCAGCAGTGAAGGTTTTAGAAAATAGAAAAACACCTGTTCAAAGCTGGTTTTTGGATTTGAGTTTGGTCAGAAGTTATTGGAGTGGCGCAAAACGAACCTATCACCATACGGCACCTGTTTCCTCTGTTTATGCTTTGCGAGAAGCCTTGGCATTGGTGCTTGAAGAAGGCCTTGAGAACCGTTGGAAACGCCACCAAACCATTCACTTATACCTCAAATCGAAATTAGAAAAATTGGGCTTTAGTTATTTGGTCAATGAAAAATACCGCCTACCCAATTTGAATGCTGTTTTCTTACCTGAAGGTTTGGATGAAGCCAAAATTAGGAAACGGCTTTTGCAGGAATACAACATTGAAGTAGGTGGTGGTTTGGGTGATTTTGCAGGTAAAATTTGGCGCATTGGTATTATGGGTGAAAGTTGCACCAAAAATCATGTTAATATGTTGGTAGGTGCGCTAGAAGATTTGATATAGTACAGCTTTTATTCTTTGCCGTATTTTCAAAATCAAACTTCAAAAATCATGTAATCGTATCTCTTAAATCCATCTGATTATGCGTACAAAAATGGTTCTCGAATAAGGTGGATGTATGATTTACGATAGACGATATTTGATTTTTGATGGACTATGTTTTTAGTGGGGGAGCTAAGGTTTTGGTTTTTTTCCTTCAATAAGACATTGGATTTCTACCTTATTGACTTCAAAGACCTCTTATCACAAAGTCCTTCAATGAATCCTCTCATAAGAACAAGAAAAAAGCTGTGATTGCAGCCAAAATGGTATGCAAAATCCCAACTTTGGTATCTGCTGATTCACCTACACGAATGGCGAGAAAAACGGATGCTGCTACAAGGGTATGGAAAATCAAATAGATGATTAGAAAATGATGGAGCAAGCTCGCTTCTTCTAAGTGCATACTTGTCATTACAGCGAATACGCCAATAGAAATTGCAGCTGCGCCGTACATTCTTGCAGTTGCTCGTGTGATGGGAGAAGCTTTGGCAAATTGTGGAATAGCATTGGGCTTCAAAAACATCAATAGTCCGACCAATAATTCTCCGATTCCTGTCAATAAAATAAATAGTTGCATAGGTGGTGTTTGTTTTAAGCTCTGTTAAAGAATTACCAAAGATAAGTTTTGATTTGAAGTTTCAAAGCTAATTGGGCCAATAAATAAATTCATCTTCCATCGTTGTTTCCTCATCCAAAGTTTTGTCGATGTAAATGGGACTGTCTAACAAAGCTGGCCATATTGGCGGTTTTTGTTCAGCATTAAAGGTCTGCAATAGAGCGGTCAATTCACCCGCTTTTTCGGTTTCTTGGTCGACCAAATTATTTTGCTCCGTTGGGTCGGTATTGAGGTTGAACAACCATTTTTTCTGCTGCAAATCATCCATTTGCAGTTTCCAACCTCCTTTCATGACATAAGAGTAATTGCTGATTTTGGTGAATAAAGCTCGGTCGGGTTCGCCCTCTTTTTCGCCTGTCAAATAAGGCAAAATATCGACTCCATCAATGGGTCTATCCGTGGGCATTTCTGCCCCTGCAAGTGCGCCAAAAGTGGAAAAAATATCCAAATTGGAAACCCGCCCTTCATAGACTTGACCCGCAGGGATTTTGCTCGGATAATGCACAATATAAGGAATGTGAACGCCCCCTTCAAACAAAGATAACTTCCAACCACGATAAGGTTTGTTGACATCGGGCAAACCAATATACCCTGGTGCGCCATTGTCGCTTGTGAAAACAATCACCGTATTCTGGTCAATTCCATTGTCTTTCAAGGCTTGTCTAATTTTCCCGACACCTCTATCTACGGTCATGACCATTGCCGCCTGCACCCTTTCGGCATGGTCTTCAATGTAGGACAATTTGTCGTAATCTTCCTTGCTTGCTTGAAGGGGGGTATGCACTGCCCAATATGCCATGTACATAAAAAATGGTTGGTTTTTGTTGGCTTCAATCGCTTTCACCGCTTCGTTGGTGAGGTAATCCGTAGTGTGTCCTTTGGGTTGAAAACGAGGTCCACCGTTCCAGTTGGCAGCATAAGGAAGATTTCCCCACAAAAACTTGTCTATTGGGTCAAAAGGCAATGTTGCATTGACCACATTTGGATCATCAACGGGCAAGAATAAACTACCGTGGTTCAGCCCCAAACTTTCGTCAAATCCTTGATTAACAGGGTTGTATTTTTTGTTATTTCCCAAATGCCATTTGCCTAAGTGAATGGAGTGATAGCCTTGGGGTTTGAGCAATTCTGCAAGGGTGATTTCGGATAACGGTAAACCCATATCATTGACTTCTGGACCTTGCCCCTCCAGTTCTTCGTGGTAAATCGGTGGATGCCATTTTTCCTCACTTAAACCTGCAATGAATTTCATCATGCCAGGAGAAGTCGGTGTATATTCAAAGCCTGAACGGGTCGCATATCTGCCCGTCAACAAAGATGCCCTTGAAGGGGAACAAACTGCATGGGCTGAATAACCATTGGTACACAACACGCCATCGGCTGCCAATTGGTCTATATTGGGCGTTTTGAATTTACCCTTCGCCATTCCACCACCATAAGAACTAATCTCATTGAAGCCCAAATCATCTACCAAAATGACGATGACATTGGGTTTTTCGGAAGTTCGAGTAGTTGCACCTTGTTTCCAAGTGACGGCTTGATTTTCACCAATGGGGTCTTTCCAACGGCTGAGGATGCCTGGCATTCGGTACCAGTTTTGAGAAAACCAAATCCCGAAAATAAGAAATAATGTGGCTAAAATGAGACCGAAGATTTGGAGTGTTCTTTTTTTTCGTTTGGTCATTTTGTTTTTGCATAAAATTAGGTTTTAAAACCTAATTTAGAAAATAAATTCGATTTTTCTTTTTGTATTTTTGCGAAAAACATCATTGAGTAGGATATGAAAAAAACCCAGAAAAAGATATTAATCAATGCCATTCAATTGTTTAACAAACGAGGTGTGGGCAATGTGCGATTGCAGGATATAGCCAAAAAAGCAGGGATTAGCGCAGGCAATTTGTCTTATCACTACAAGACTAAAAAAGACTTGATGGAAGCGGTTTTGAAGTATATGACAGAGGAATTGAAAGCAACGAAAAATGCTAATATGACTTTTTTAGAGCAGGACGATTACATTTCTTTGATTAAAACATATTTGCGTTTTCAGATAGGACACCGCTTTTTTTATCGGGATATTTTAGAAATAATTCGTTTGTGTCCAGAAATTAAATCAGCTTATGAGTCTCAGATTCATCGAGTGGTTAATTACAATAAAACGCTCTTGTTTCTGATGGTAG
>JBMYXW010000151.1:0-6896 GCA_049608825.1 Chitinophagales bacterium | reverse complement strand
CATTTGTCCAATATTAGAAGTATAACCTAAAATTTGATAAACACTCAAGGTACATCGATGTGTCTTGAGTGTATATCCTTTAGTTGCCTTTTATTGGAGTTTGTGAACAGGGAGAGAACATTTTTTTTAAAAAAAATATTATTTTTCTTGTAACAGAAAATAAAACAAAGGTGGTATGCTGTATAAAAAATTGATTTCTAATGATTTAAGAAAAAAATACTTATTTTAAGTTTTTTAAAAGATTCCGAAAAGTGCACTTCTTTTTCCCTACAATGTGTTGCAAGTATCCTTCAAAAACGCTATATTGAATAGTTGAATTTGGAATTATTTTGCGAATTTTAGCGTTGTTCTATAGTCGCAATTTTCTTTGTGGTCTGATAATCCATTATTCATAAGTCCGTTAGGACTTTAATATTTGTAGAGGTAAAACGAAGAAGGTGATTACAGAACTCCATAGGAGTTCAACCCAAATCTTTTACGCATATTATTTGCGTTCAACTCCTATGGAGTTGGCAATTAATTTTGGCTATTGTCTTCTGCTACAAATATTGTATTCCTAACGGAATGTATTTATTGAAAAATATAAATCATTGGTAAACACCTAATCAAAATCCCAAAACGTTCATTCACAATCAATTTAAAACTCTTAATATCCCTATGAAAAAACTATCTTTAATCCTTTCGCTCTGCCTACTCTTTGCGCTTCAATCCTGCAAATTTGGCGGCGGAACAGAAGTCACACTCGACTCAACGAGCTTTGACGACATCGTCCAACAAAAAGAAAACCTCACCTTTACATTCAGTCAAAACCTCGTTCCTGACTCGCTTTCACAAGACTGGCAAACAACGGAGTACATACAGTTTTCGCCCCCCATTTCGGGACGCTTCAAGTGGAAAAGCAACAACGAGTTGATTTTTTCACCCAATACACCCTTTCCTCCCAATACCGATTTTACGGCAACTTTGACCAAAGAATTACTCAAACATGCCGACAAAAAATACTCATTGGGCGGAGATATAAACCGCAATTTCCATACCCCCTATCTCCAAATCACCAACAGCAACACCTTTTGGAAGTTGGCAGAAAATGGAAAAGACCCAGTGATTGGTGCCAATTTAGGCTTCAATTATGCGGTCAAAGCCGAAGATTTGGCAAAAAGTTTGAGTGTAGAAATAGAGGGTGAAAATACGCCTTACAGCTTGCTCAATACAGGCACCAGTTCCAATATCACCGTTGAGATTCCTGGCGTGGACTTCACTGAAGAAAGCAATGTGCGGTTTGTATTGGCAAGCGGTTTTCAACTGACCAAAAATAGCCGAGCGACATCCAAGCCTTTGGAAATGAATAGCTTCTTGGCTTCTCCTACAAGCGTTGGAATTTCAGGAGTCGAGGCAGAACACGATGGCGTTGAAGGGCGAGTAGTTGTCACGACTTCGCAACAAGTATCGAAGGACAATCTCCAAAAGATGGTTTTCTTCAAGCCTTCTGTCGCTTTTGAAGTAGCCTATACGACATCGGGGTTCATCGTTTCAAGCGAAAATTTTGATTCCGCAACGGCTTATGATATGACCATTTCCAAAGACTTGACAGGCGTTTTCAAGGGCAATTTGGGAGATGATTTTCGGCAGCAAGTGACCTTTGGTGAACTCGAACCGAATATTGATATTTTGGCAGGAAGTGCGATGTATATGAGTTCGAGAGGGCAAAAAAACATGGCAATTCGCATCGTAAATGTACCAAAAGTGAAGGTCAAAATCATCAAAATATTTGAGAACAACATCATGTCTTTCATGGAACAAGGCTATAGCTGGGGCTATGAAAGTTTTCAAGAAGATGGCGATTGGCAGTATTACGACTACAAATACTACAATACCGAAAAATACGGCAAGCTCATTTACGAGACAGAACACGATGCCAAAGACCTCGACAAAGTGGGGAAAACTCGCTTACTAAACATCGACTTTAGAGACAAAATGCCCCAGTTTGAAGGGATTTATGTAGTCAAAATTGAAGATATGGATCGCAATTTTGTGACCGCTTCAACCGTGATGTCTTATTCCGATATTGGTTTGATAGTGAAACAAGAGGAGAATATGATGTATGTATTCGCCAATTCACTGCAAAGCGCACAACCACTTTCGGGAACAAATGTATCGTTTATCAGCCGCACCAATCAACAATTGTTTGCCACGACTACGGATGAAAACGGTTTGGCGACCTTCAAAAATATGAAGGAGATTGCGCCCGATTTTGACGTGTCGATGATTACCGCCCAAAAAGGAAATGACTACAATTTCCTTGCCTTGAAGAAAACGAATGTTAGCACTTCTCGCTTTGAAGTGGGCGGAAAATTGCCGAATCCTTCTGGCTATGATGCCTTTATTTATGGCGAGCGCAACCTATACCGCCCTGGCGAAACCATTCATTCAAGTGCCATTGTAAGAACCAACAACTGGGAAACGGCAAAGGATATTCCTGTAAAAATGACCCTTTTGTTGCCGAACGGAAAGGAGTTCCGAACGGCTCGAAAAACCCTCAACGAACAGGGCGCAACCGAAGCTTCTTTTGGTTTGCCTTCGAGCGCAGTGACGGGAACGTATCATGTGGAGCTATATACAGGCAACGATGTTTTGTTGGCTTCGCAGCCGATTAGCGTGGAGGAGTTTATGCCCGACCGCATCAAAGTCGACATCAGCGCACCCGAAGAAGTGGGCGTAGATGAGGAAATCACTTTGGAGGGAACGGCACTCAACTTGTTCGGACCTCCTGCCACCGACCGCAACTATCAGGTCGAAATGAGTTTGAAGCGCAAATACTTCGCTCCCAAAGGTTTTGAAGACTTTAATTTCCACATCGAAAACGACAAGAGTTTCGGCAATGTGAATCAAGAGGGCAAAACAGACGAGAATGGAGAATTTGTCGAAAAATTCGAGATACCAAAGGCTTATGCGGATATGGGCGTTTTGCAGGGACGATTTTATGCTACGGTTTTTGACGAATCGGGCAGACCTGTCCATCGAGCCACCAATTTTGAAGTAAATACGCAAAATGTATTTTTGGGAATTGGGCGATTTGACCACTACGTTTCGACCCGCAAAAGTTTGGACATTCCTTTGGTGGCAGTGACCAAAGAGGGAAAAGTTCAAAATGAAACCGTACAACTCAAAGTCGTTCGCTACCATTGGCGGACAGTTTTGGAAAGCACAGGTCGGGGTCGCTACCGCTACAAATCTCAAAAGGAGGAAGTTGTGGAGGTCAATAAACCCTTGAAGGTAAGCGGCGAAAATACGCTTTTTACTTATACACCGAGCCGTTCAGGAAGTTTTGAAGTACGACTGAGCAGCACTGCCAACCCCAAAGCCTATGTGAAGAAGAATTTTTATGCGTATAGATATGGCGATACGGACAACAATTCTTTTGAAGTGAGCCAAGAAGGAGAAGTTGACATCAAATTTGACAAAGAAAAATACGAGGTCGGTGAGTCGGCTAAAATCTTGTTTACCACGCCTTTTGACGGTCGCTTATTGGTGACATTGGAGCGTGACAAAGTGATTCGACACCTGTACTTCAATACCACAAACAAAGCCAAAGAGGTGACTTTTGAAGTGACCAAAGACTATGTGCCGAATGTGTTTGTTTCGGCAACTTTGATTCGTCCTTTGGAAAAATTGAGCGTTCCTTTGACGGTTGCACATGGCTATGCGCCTTTGATGGTTGAAAATTCTCGCAACAAGTTGCCATTGAAGGTGATAGCGAATCAATCAAGCCGTTCACAAGAAAAACAAAGAATCATTGTAGAAACAGCTCCATACGCAGAGGTGACTTTGGCAGTAGTGGATGAGGGTATTTTGCAGATTAAGAACTATCAAACGCCTGATCCTTATGGTTTTTTCTACCAAAAACGGGGGTTGCAGGTGACTTCTCACGACATTTACCCTTTCTTATTTCCCGAAATCATGGCATCGAGTCCATTGACGGGTGGGGGTGATTTTGACCTAAGCAAACGAACCAATCCTGTGACGAATAAACGGGTAAAATTGGTGCGGTATTGGAGTGGGATTTTGAAGGCAGACAGCAGTGGAGAATTGGATTATACGATTGATGTGCCGCAATTTTCGGGCGACCTTCGGGTGATGGCAGTGGCGTACAAGGACGAAAAATTTGCATCGGACGACACCAATATGAAGGTGGCTGACCCTGTGGTCGTAACAGCAGGCTTACCACGTTTTTTCAGCCCTAATGATGAGGTGACGATGCCGATTACGCTTGCTAACACAACTGATAAATCGGGTTCGGCAAAGGTGACAGTCACCGCAGAAGGACCGATTGAAGTGAACGGCTCCGTTTTTAGTACTGTAAGCTTGAAGCCCAATGCTGAAGGTCGTACTGAGGTTTTGGTACGTGCCAAAAAATCGGTGGGTGCAGGAAAAGTGATTGTGAAAGTCGATGCTTTGGGTGAAACCTTTACGAATGTGACCGAAATGACGGTGCGCCCTCCTGCTTCGCTTCAAAAGCGTTCGGGTTCGGGCATGGTGAAGGGCGGCAAAGCGGAAAGCTTCAATATGGTGAGCGATTTTGTGCCTGAATCCATTGAAGGAAAATTGTTGGTGAGCAAGTCTCCTTTGGCGGAGTTTGCAGGTTCTTTGGAGTATTTGGTGGGCTATCCGCATGGATGCGTGGAACAAACGATTTCAAAGGCTTTTCCTCAATTGTTCGTGTCGGAACTGACCAAGAATTTGGGACAGAAAATGAAAACTTCAACGGGTCAGAACAGCAACAATCCGAACTACAATGTGCAGGAAGCCATCAAAAAATTGCAGTCTATGCAGTTGGCAAATGGCGGCATGAGTTATTGGTCGGGCGGTCGTGAGGCGAATAGTTTTGGGAGTGTTTTTGCAGCGCACTTCTTGTCAGAAGCAAAGAAAGCGGGTTTTGATGTGAACGAAAAGGCTTTGACGAGCCTCAACAAGTATATGAAACAGATGCTTCGCAAAAAAGAGACTTTCACTTACTATTATTACGATGCAGATGGTCAGACGCAAACCCGTGATATTGCGCCCAAAGACATTCCTTATGCGCTCTATATCATGGCATTGAATGGTGAACCTGATGTAGCTTCGATGAACTACTACAAAGCGAATCAAAACCTTTTGGCGATTGATGGAAAGTATATGTTGGCGGCAGCGTATATGTTGGCAGGCGATAGAGCAAAATCGAGTCAGGTCTTGCCAGCGAATTTCAGTGGCGAAACCTCCAAAAAGGTATTCGACCGCAGCTTTTATTCTCCAATTCGTGACCGAGCGATTGCGCTGAATGCTTTGGTGGAGTCAAGTCCAGAGCATCCGCAAGTGGGTATTTTGGCGAGACAGTTGGCGGGTGATTTTAGGAAATCTCGTTGGCTGAACACGCAGGAAAGGGTTTGGACGCTTTTGGCACTCGGCAAGGTGGCGAAACAGGCAAACAAGGGTTCGGTTTCGGCTACGGTTCAGGCGGGCGGCAAAACGGTTGGTACGTTTTCGGGTAAGGAGGATTTGGTCTTGTCCTACTCGGATTTGAACAGCGATAAGGTGAGTATCAATGCGAAAGGCGATGGTCAGTTGTACTATTTTTGGGATATGGAGGGCTTGACGGCGGATGGTAGCTATGAGGAGGAGGACAGTTTCTTGAAGGTTCGCAAGACGTTTTATGACCGTGCGGGGCGGGTGATTAATGACTTGACGGTGAAGCAAAACGACTTGGTGGTGGTGAAATTGACGCTGGCTTCAACGGGTGCTGCTTCGGTGGAAAATGTGGTGGTGACGGATATTCTTCCTGCTGGTTTTGAAATCGAAAATCCCCGCCTGAATGCGATGCCAAACATGGATTGGGCGAAGGATAAGGCAACTCCTGACCATCAAGATTTTCGGGATGACCGGGTGAACTTCTTTGTGACGGCTACTGCGAAGCCTAAAAACTTTTATTATATGGTGCGTGCGGTGAGTCCTGGGGAGTTTGTGATGGGACCTGTTTCGGCGGATGCGATGTATGATGGGGAGTATCATAGTTATCATGGGAGTGGGGTTGTTGTTGTGGAGAAGAAGTAGATTTTGAGATATTAGATATTAATATTATGGAAGCCCCTAAAGCTTTTTTTAATTCTTGAGGTTCAAAATATCTTAAAAAGATAATTTATTGATATTATTGTAACTTATTTTATTGTGAAAAATATTAAAAAAAATAAATGGAAGATTTAGATATAAGAGAAGCTG
The DNA here is from genome assembly GCA_049608825.1 of Chitinophagales bacterium. Classification (GTDB taxonomy): domain Bacteria; phylum Bacteroidota; class Bacteroidia; order Chitinophagales; family UBA2359; genus JAUHXA01. Next base: position 647 of record JBMYXW010000151.1, on the reverse strand, counting down.
AAAAAGCTCTTAGAGAACAAGAGAATCAAATTCGATTCAATATCAAGCCATTTCGGGTTGCTGATTTAGTGTATAAATTCAAAAAAGACCAGTTTTATATACCAGATTATCAGAGAGAAGACGTATGGAGTGATTCTATGAAGTCTAAGTTTATAGAGTCTGTTTTACTTGGTTTGCCAATACCAGATATATTTGTTTCTCAAACCAAAGCAGATGAAGATTATAGTCAAGTAGCTCAGTATGAAATCATTGATGGTTCACAAAGAATCAGAACCTTAGTTAGTTTTGTAAACTGCGAATTCACTTTGAAAAAACTTAAAAGTGTACAAGAACTTAATGATTTCAAATATTGTGACTTAACTCAATATAGACAAGACCAGTTTAATGATGTTACTATTGATATTATTATTTTAGACTCTGATACTTCTGAAGATGTAAAAAATACAATGTTTGACAGAATAAATACACATAATCCTCTAAAATCAATGGAATTAAGAAGAGGGTCTTATAATGGGGCATTTAACAAGTTGATACGTGAATGCGGTATAATTTTAGAAGAAGATTATCAAGATATTTGCTCAATACATCAGCATTGGAAAAAAAGAAGAGAAGAAGAAGAGTTAGCACTTCGTTTTTTTGCTTTTTCA